>JAJRWH010000028.1 GCA_024276935.1 Deltaproteobacteria bacterium | reverse complement strand
GATGTTGACATTGAACGGCAACTCATTGATTGGGCGGTAAAACGCTGCTATATTACATCGCTTCGGAATTCCACGCGCTGGATGATATCCAGACAGTACGTCGCTCTCCGGTCAGCCCGACAGCGACCACCGGCCACAAGCCGATGAAATGACCCCAGCCGTTGTACGAATCTGTGCCTGAATTGTTCAGAAAATCGTATCCGAACGTGTCCCTGATGCGCATGGCGCAACTGGTAAATTATCAGCCGAAAATATTTTCAGGCGAAGAAAATCCGGGAATAAAAACCCGGGCAGCCAGTATAAAGCCCGGACACGAATTAACAAAATTGCGACAGTAGCCGTAATGGCTGTTGTCATGGACCGGGGCGATATTACCCCGTCAAAAATATAATTTGGCAAGCCTGGCGCGCCCTTTAAAAGGGGGCCGGGAGCACGAATCGCGTAACAGCAGGGTAATGCCCTGCCTGCATTACGTGCCCACGTTGGGATGCCTGAGGTACAAAAAATGAAAAGAATGCTGATCAACGCGACTCAGCGAGAAGAGTTGCGTGTGGCCGTAGCAGACGGTCAGGTATTACTGGACCTGGACATAGAAGTACTGTCCCAGGAACAAAAAAAAGCTAATGTTTACAAGGCTCGAATTACAAGAGTTGAGCCTTCACTTGAAGCCTGTTTCGTGGACTTTGGTTCCGAACGCCATGGTTTTCTCCCGCTAAAAGAAATCTGCCCCGACAGCTATCACCCTTCCGCGAAGAAGATTGAAGGTAAAATCTCCATCCGCGATGCGGTGAAACAGGGCCAGCAGATCATTGTCCAGGTTGAGAAGGAAGAGCGCGGTAACAAGGGGGCCGCACTGACCACCTATATTTCACTGGCGGGCAGATACCTGGTTCTGATGCCAACCAACCCGAAAGCCGGTGGCGTATCCCGTCGCATCAGCGGCGAAGAACGACAGGAATTGCGAGAACAACTGCAGAAAGTTACTGCGCCCGACAATGTCGGAATCATCGTTCGCACCGCTGGTGTCGGCCGCGAAGCTGAAGAACTTCAGTGGGATCTGGATTACCTGCTTCAACTGTGGAATGCCATTGAAAAAGCAGCCACCGAGCGCCCTGCTTCGTTCCTGATCTACCAGGAAAGCAACCTGTTTATCCGCGCATTGAGAGACCATTTACGCAACGATATCGGGGAAATCCTGATTGACAACCCCGAGGTCTTTGCAGATGCGAAGGAATTTGTGCAGCAAGTCATGCCGCACAATGTTCGCAAACTCAAGCTCTACACAGATGATGTTCCCCTGTTCAGCCGCTACCAGATTGAAAGCCAGATCGAAACGGCCTTTGCCCGCACGGTGCACCTGCCCTCGGGCGGTGCCCTTGTTATCGATCATACCGAAGCGTTGCTGTCCATCGACATCAACTCAGCTCGTGCAACCAAGGGTACTGATATTGAAGACACGGCCTACAAGACCAACCTGGAAGCTGCAGACGAAATAGCCCGGCAACTGAGACTGAGGGACCTGGGTGGTCTCATCGTGATCGATTTCATCGACATGATGGACCGCAAACACCAGAGAAAAGTGGAAGAGCGCTTGCGTCATGCCATGCAAATTGACAAGGCCAGGGTTCAAACCGGGCGTATTTCGCGTTTCGGCCTGCTCGAAATGTCACGCCAGCGCCTGCGACCATCCCTGGGTGAATCCAGCGAGGAGACCTGCCCCCGTTGTGACGGCCACGGCACCATCCGGAGCATTGAATCACTGGCGCTGTCCATCCTTCGTCTGGTGGAAGAGGAATCCATGAAGGAGTTCAGTGGCCAGGTCATTGTCCAGGCACCGACCAAGGTGGCAAACTTTTTGTTGAACGAGAAACGCAAAAACCTGGCGGATATTGAGTCGCGCCAATCTGTGCCCGTCGTCATACTGGCAAACGATCTCATGCAGCGACCCAAGTTCGAGATCCACCGTTTGCGCAAAACTGAAATCACCGATGACCCCAGCTACTCACACATGTCCGAGGCACAACCTGAGCTGGTGGCCAATGCCGAAACACAGTCAAGCGCAACCGCGATTGCCAGCCAGGCTCCGGTAGTCCAGAGGGTCACGCATACGCGCCCAGCGCCTACATCCACACCCACACCCGTGTCTGAGGCAGAAAAAAAGAGCAAACCCGGACTGATCGGGCAGTTTTTCAGCAAGCTGTTTTCCAACGACGAGGAGGAAACAGAGAGCACAAAGACGGTAGCTGCAAAAAAGACAGCCAAGAAAATAACTCGTGCGAGCACTTCGACGTCGGAACAGGCAAAACCCGGTTCGAAACAACAGGGCCAGAGACGCAGCGGCCAGCGCCAATCGGGCCAACGGCAGCCCGCTGATGCCAAGTCTGGTGGCGGCAGGCGCAGCAGCAAGAAAAAGACTTCACAGTCAAGAGATCAGGCAAGATCAAAGAAAAAGGCCACACGCAAAAAGACTGCTCGGAAACCGGCAACCCCGGTAACGGATCAACCGGCACAGACGAAACAGGTAGCCGCTCCCGACAGTGGCGATACTCAGGGGCAGAAGAAGAAATCTTCTTCGCG
>JAJRWH010000027.1 GCA_024276935.1 Deltaproteobacteria bacterium | reverse complement strand
GTCCTATTTCTCTAAAGCGGGACTGTTCAGTTATATGACTCAGTTCCATCGTTTTCGACATACTTCGTGAACCGCCGTGTACGGAACCGTACGCACGGTGGTGTGGGAGGACGGCGGGGGTAACCCCGCCTCCTACCCGATAAATGCAAAAGAGTCTGATTGCTGTCGCAGAGCCGGGTTCTCTGCTTGACAGAAACTAAAACAAAAATAATAATACGTAACTAAGTTTTTGTATTTTCTACATATTGTTGGCAAGGACCGGAGTAAAAAATGGGCATCGGCGAATTTGAATTTATCGAAAAAATTCGTCAGCGTGCTGCAAGGGGTCCACTAATCAAACTTGGAATTGGTGATGATTGTTCGGCAATCACTGTCCCTGCGGGGCAGCATTTGCTGACCAGCACCGATTTGCTTTTGGAAAATATCCACTTTCGTCTCGACTGGACCGACCTGGCGAGCCTTGGGCAAAAGTCTGTTGCGGTCAATGTCAGTGATATTGCGGCAATGGGGGCCAGGCCTCTGTGTGTCTATCTCGGGCTGGGATTGCCACCAGGGTTTACTGACGAGCAACTGGACCAGTTTATGGACGGTTTTTTTGCTGCGTTGGAGCAGGAACAGCTGTTTTTGACCGGCGGGGACACCTGCCGGGCACAGGAATCTCTGACCATTGCCATTACTATTCAGGGGCTTTGTCCCGAGGGCCAGCAGGTTACTCGAAGTACCGCAGAGGTTCATGACGATCTCTGGGTTTCCGGAACCCTGGGAGACAGTGCACTGGCCCTGGCCAGACTGCAGGCAGGAAAGCCCCTGTCAGAGTTTCTGGCCGCACGTCATTTTCGTCCCCGGGCCAGGGCTGAACTTGGCTGGCAGTTGGGATCGCACAAGCTGGCAACAGCCATGCTCGACCTTTCGGATGGACTTGCTGGCGACCTGACTCACCTGTTGACGGCATCAGCAGTCGGAGCCTGTATCGATCTGGACCAGTTGCCACTGTCCGAAGAGTTTCAAAAAGCTCTGATTGTTGACCCGAGGTTGCTGGATCTGGCGATTTGTGGTGGTGAGAATTACGAGTTGCTTTTCAGTGCACACAAGCACAACCGAACCAGAATCGAAGATCTGGCTCAGGAATTTGGAATACCCCTGCGAAGAATAGGCACAGTAATAGCGGACGAAGAATTAGTTTTTATGGGTGCAGAAGGTCAACCTTATCAACCACAATTGCGCTCTTTTGATCATTTTGCTACCCCAGGAAAGCCGTTACCATCATCATGAATTTTGGTCAAAAGGATCAGAGGTCCCGGTCATTGTCTCAGGGAGGCCGACGTGGGTGACGCTCCTACGGAAAAAGGCGATGCCTCCAGGTATGTCGGGAGTCCGCTCTTTGTCGGCAGCGATATCATTGACGAAGACTTCGCGGCTATTCGTGATATCCTTCTTGCTGGTCGCGGCTTTGATCTTGATGGATACAAGGATCGATGCATCAAGAGGCGTATTGCCGCCAGAATTCGTAATCTGAACTGCCCCAGTACGGCAAGCTATATTGCGCTGCTGGCAGACAATGATGCCGAACAAGAGGAGCTGATTGAAGCGCTGACAATTCATGTTTCACAGTTCTTCCGCAATCCATCAACCTTTCGTGTTCTTGAAGAGAGCATTCTGCCAGATTTATTGCGCAAGAGTCGTGGCCGAAGTGAATTGCGAATCTGGAGCGTAGGTTGCGCGGGGGGTGAAGAACCCTATTCATTGGCCCTGCTCTGTGATGAACTTTGTACTTCCCGGGACCAGGTGTCAATTATCGGCACTGATATCAGTGCCGATATTCTCAAAAAGGCCCGTACCGGGCTTTACGAGGCGCACCGTCTGGTTGAGGTTCCTGAGTCGGCCTTGGTACAGTACTTTAGCTTGGAAGACACAAAATATCGGCTGAATAGTCATATTCGGTCTAAGGTACGTTTTTTCAGACACAATATTCTTCAAGACCGTCGATTCAGTCAAATCGATTTGATTCTGTGTCGGAATATGTTGATTTATTTTTCCCGCCAGGAACAGGAAAGAATTCTCCGGTCTCTGGCAGCCGCCCTGGTGCCTGACGGTCTGCTTGTCCTGGGGCGGGCAGAAACAATGGTTAGTGACAGTCGAGAGCTTTTCAGCTGTGTTGATCCAACAGAAAGAATTTATCGTAAACGGATTGATGAACCGAGTCCTTTAGACGTTTAGCCGTCAAAGACGGTATACAGATTATTTCCCGAGCAGGAGAAGTATCCCATGCGCATCGAAATCAGTCATAAATTTGTCCTTGGTTTTGTCGTGGTGGTCGGATCGATCGTTTTTCTCGATTATCTGGTCCCGGCCCTTGGGTTCATTCCCCAGGCATTTCAGCAATTCGTGACCACTTTGGGTGCTCTGTTGGTCGGTCTGATTTTTGGCTGGATTTTTTCCAAAGCCTTTACCTCCAATATCGGGGTTCTGACCACGGGTGCCGAACGTCTCAGTCGGGGAGATTTGAGCCGCAAGCTCAAGCTGCGCAAAGGGCTTGTTTCTGATGAAACAGAAGACCTTGCCGATTCCCTCAACCTGGTTGTCGACAGTTTGCGCAAGCTGGTGGGCAAAATCCGCAATTCATCGGTCCGGGTCAATGAATCTTCCCAGGGGTTGAGTGCTTCAGCTGAAGAGATGACCGCAACCTCGCACGAGGTTGCCGGAGCTATTGAACAGATCAGCCGTGGGGCCGAAACCCAGGCAGAAATGGTCGAACGGGTTTCACGGGTTATTCGTGAGATGGCGGATTCAATCGAAAAAATTACCGCATCCAGCCAGATTCTTTCCTTGTCGGCAGAAGAAACCACCCGCACCGCCAAAAATGGTGGCAAGCTGACCGATACCGCTATCGAAAAGATGAAACATGTCCTGAGTGAAGTTGAGAACAACGGACGCCAGATGGTTTCTTTCAGCGAGCATGTTCAAAAAATCGGTTCGATTATCGATGTCATTACCGGTATTGCCCAGAAAACCAACCTGTTGGCCTTGAATGCCACCATTGAGGCGGCTCGGGCCGGGGAATACGGCCATGGTTTTGCCGTGGTGGCCGAAGAAATCAGCAAATTGGCGGACAGCACCAGTGAGTCGGCAGGTGAAATTACCCGTCTGATCGAAACAACCCGTGAAGAGAGCCTGCGGGTCCATCAATCGATGCTGGACAGTGTGCGTTCTATCGATGCCGGACGCGAAGCCATTGATACAACCAGTGGTGCTTTTCTGGCCATTATCGAAAAGGCCGAAGATGCACAGAACAAGGCCAACAGCATAACGGCCCTGGCCGAAAATCAGAATAAGGGATCGGGCGATATTGTTACTGCGATGGAAGAGATTGCCCGGGTTGCCGAGGATAATGCCGCCGCAACCGAAGAGGTGTCTGCCGCAACCGAAGAGCAGTCAGCATCGATGGAAGAGTTGACCTATGCATCACAAAAGCTGGCTCAGTTGGCAGATGAATTGTTGACCTCGGTCAGCCGATTCAACCTCGGTAGTGATGGAGAGTTTGAAGACTGATGACCCTGCTTTTACCCTTCATGCTTGGAGAAGAGCGTTACGCTCTGAAACTGACAGAGGTTCAGGAAGTCATCGAAGATGCCGAGCAGCACTATCTGCCTGCGGCACCCGAGGTCTTTCTGGCGGCGGTCAATGTTCATGGACGGATTCTGCCAGTTCTTGACCTGCCGAAGTTGCTGGGTTTTCCTGCCGTACCACGAAGTGAGCGGATGATCGTTCTGGTTGAGCACGATTTCCCTCTGGTTCTGGCCGTACAGCAACTGGAACCCCTGTTGAGTGTTGATCTTGAGTCGGCATCTTTGATTCGTAATGATGCACCAAATGATTGCATTGATGGCGTTTTGAACTGGCAAGGTCAAATGATCAGCCTGCTTGACCTTGAACAGTTGAAAAAACGTATAGAAGAAGAATGTTCCACACCAGGAGGTAGTCATGCCACCGCGCGTACTGATCGTTGATGATGCCCTGTTTATGCGAAATTTATTACGTGACATTTTTCTGGGTGCAGGCTGGGAGATTGCAGGAGAAGCTGCCGACGGTCAGGAAGCGCTGGAGAAATACCGCGAGCTGCAGCCCGATTTGGTGACCATGGATATTGTCATGCCCCAACGCAGCGGGATTGAGGCTCTGCAGGATATTATGGTTGAGGATTCTGAGGCGGTCATTGTCATGTGCAGTGCTTTGGGTCAGGAAAGTATGGTCATGGAGGCGATTCAAAACGGAGCCAAGGATTTTATCGTCAAACCTTTTCAACAAGAGCAGGTGGTGGAAGTTGTCGGTCGCGTTCTTGCTTAGTCCTTCTTTATACCGATAGCCAGGGGTATGGATAAAAACTGACATGGACATGTCAAAATATAAAGCCATGTATCTCACTGAAGCACGCGAACATCTGCAGAAGATGAGTGCACTGCTGGTGAGTATCGAAGCGGATCCACATAATCGTAGCGGGATTGATGCCCTGTTTCGTGAAGCCCATTCTATCAAGGGCATGGCCGCCTCTATGGGCTACCAGCAGACTGCAGACCTCGGTCATTATCTGGAAGATTTTCTGGATCACTTTCGTCAGCAGGGTCAGATTACCAGCGAAGCGATTGACCGTCTGCTGGCCGGAGTGGATCTGATCGAAAGCCTGCTGGAAGATATTGATGCCGAACGACCTGAACGCAGCGTTGTGGGCTTTTGCTCCGGTCAGCCCGCAGTGGCTGCAACCGAACAAAAAGAGCCCGAACCAAATCCGGTTGCCGATGAGAGTCACTTGCAGGTTTCATTGCAGCTGCATGAGTCAGTTGCGTCTCCCGCTGCCCGCCTGCTGGTTTTGATCAAGCAACTGGCAACCCTGGGAAAACTGCTCAATTGTGAACCCTCCGAAGAGATGATACTTCGTGGAGGTGAGGTCCGCCGACTGAATGCAGAAATTCAGACGCGACTGGAAGCTCAGGAGGTCAAGAGCTGTTTCGAGAACTATTCAGAAGTATCCAGGGTCAACGTCAGCGCTCCCCAGGCAAAACCTTCCGGAAATACCTCTGTCGGAGCGACTGTTCGCGTTGGCACCGAGCTGCTCGATCGATTTATTGGTCTGACCGGAGAATTGATAACCAATCGCTATATGCTGCAGAGTGCGGCAGGAGAAAAAGACTGGAAAGGCCTTAAAGAAGGCCTGGATCGTTTGGCGCGTCTGGTCAAGAATCTTCATCACCAGGTCTTGCAGGTTCGCATGATGCCGATCGATTCGGTTACCGGCAGGCTCCCGCGGCTGGTACGAGATCTGGCCCGCAAAACCGGCAAGGAAATCCAGTTCAATCTTGAAGGAACCGGAATTGAACTGGACCGGGCCATCCTTGAAGAATTGACCGACCCCCTGATTCATATGATCAGAAACGCCATAGATCACGGGATTGCCAAACAGGGAACCATAACCGTACGGGCCTGGCGTCAAAGGGATCAGGTTATGTTGCAGGTCGCCGATGATGGCATGGGGATGGATCCTGACGCCTTGCGGCGTCATGCGGTGGAAAAAGGGCTAATCAGCTCGGCTCAGGCTGAAGTAATGCGAGATTACGATGCCCTGCAGTTGATTTGCTTGCCGGGATTTTCGACCGCCAGTCAGATAACCGATACTTCGGGACGTGGTGTCGGGATGGATGTCGTCAAGGCAGCAGTCGAAAAGCTGGGTGGTGTTCTGCATATTGATTCCGTCCCTGAAAATGGCACACGTTTTACGCTTAAGCTGCCCCTTTCGGTTGCCATTATCAAAGTTTTGCTGGTGAACGTGGACCATAAACTGGTGGCCTTGCCGATTACGCGCGTTCTGCAAACCCTGGAGATTGATCGTAATCAGATTCAGACTAGCGGTAAACAGCGAGTTTTTTCTCACAACGAAGAACTTTTGCCTTTGATTTCATTGCGGAAAATTCTTGGGCTGCCCATCCCGCGCGCCTCAGAGCAGATTTCGGTGGTTATTTCCGAGATCCTTGGACGCAAGATTGGTCTGGTGGTTGATGGCTTCAGTGGCCAGAAGGAAGTTTTTGTTCAGTCTCTTCCTCATCCTGTAGATCTTCTGCGCGGGTTGGGTGGTGGGACAATCTTGGGTGATGGGCGCATTGTCTTTATCCTTGATATTCAGGGGATGCTGGAAAAAAGGCGCCGCTCCGGGGAGTGAAAGATGATGACTGAACCTCTCAGTTCACAACAACGCCAGCAGATCAATAAAACATTGCAGCAAAGCTTTGATCAGGTCGCCATCTCTTTGCGAATGATGCTGGGGGGGGAGATCTCTCTTCGGGTGACAACACCCTTTTTGCGCCCGGCAGGTGTGCAGGTTCATCTTGGGTTGACCGGAGCACTGGAGGGTGGGTTGTATCTTGATCTGCCGGAAAAAATGGCTCTTGAAGTGGTTAAAACACTGACAGCAGGCCGTGATTTATCCTTGCTTGATGAATCGGCCCGTTCCGCGTTGATGGAGCTGGGAAATGTTCTGGCTTCGGTTTTTGTCGGTTATTTCGATCAGAGCCGCGGATTAAGGACCCTGCCGACACCTCCTGAACTGAGTCTTGTCCCACAGGAACTCCCGGCATTTACAGAGTTTTTCACGGCCGAATTCAACTGGAGTAAATCGCAGGAGAAGGCAGAGGTTCTGGTCGGTTTGAAGAAATCGGCCCTGGATATCCTGCTGGCATGATCTGTCATAGAGTTTTTTTCGGGCGGAAGGTTTTTTGCAGACAGAGAAGGAAGAACATCTGTTAGACTCACTCTGCGTCAGAATCTGGACCGTCTAGCCAGGGAGGTTGAAATGAAGAAGATTATTTTGCTGGGGCTGTTCCTGTTCTTGCCGGGGGTCTGTTTTGCGGCCAACATCAGCCTGAATGATGTGATTGGAACCCTGCAAGGCCCCTTTAAGTCTGATGTTATCAAGACTCGAGGGACAGACAAGTCGGGAATCTTTGATTTTCAGGGGGACTTTTTCCAGGAGTCTCACATCGCAGCCATTGATCGGACTCAACGTGGCAGTGGTTTTGTCAGTTTTCTCTTTGAATACTCCACCACAAACAAGGTTCCACGGGCGATGTTTCGTTGGGAATACCGTGAACCATCACAGCAGGAAGTTGTTTCAAATGCACAGACCATGTGGGTTTATTTGCCTGAAAATCGGCAGGTGATCGTTAGCGATATTGCCCAGGTCACACAGCAGCGGGCCGATAATCCCATGACCTTTCTTACCGGTCTGGGAAACCTTGCGCGTGATTTTTCACTCCGCTGGGGTTTGCCCGATCACGACCAGGATGGTAACCCGATTCTTGAATTAAAGCCCCACCGGGTTTCGAGCCTGATCCGTTCATTGCGGATTGTGGTTGATCGGCGTGCCGTCAAGGATTATGTGGAGAACAATCAGGTGGGTAACTACTTCCCGATTCTGGCGACGACGGTGATTGATCCTTCCGATAACAGGACAACGATTGAGTTTTCGAATATCAATTTTAATCGTGGGCTTTCCCCCTCTTTCTTTGAGTTCAGGCGCCCCGCCGGAGTCGAAGTGGTTCGCCCGACCGGAAGCGAAATGGGTTTCTGAGAACCACAAAATTTATCCCCGGCAAATGAGCAGTACACAGGACCGCCCCGGTGCTTTTATCCGGGGCGGTCCTGTGTTATAAGTCACTGATTCTGTGGGCTTACTTACCGATAAACCAGCAAGACAGGAGAATGGACGATGCCAAGTTTTGATGTGGTTTCGAAGGTTGATCAACAAGAAGTGGATAATGCGGTCAATCAGGCCGTGAAGGAAATATCAACCCGCTATGATTTTAAAGGAACAACCAACGAGCTGGAGCTTTCCAGCGAGGGGATCCGAATTCTGGCGGCAGACGATTACAAGCTCAAGGCCATCAAGGAAATTTTGATTGGCAAACTGGTCCGGCGTAATGTTTCACCCAAGTGTCTTGATTATGGTCCCGAAGAAGCCGCGTCCGGTGGTGCGGTACGACAAAAGGCAACCATCGTCCAGGGTATCAGCAAGGAAAAAGGAAAAGAGATTGTCAAGCTGATCAAAGAAACCAAACTGAAAGTCCAGGCCCAGATTATGGAAGATCAGGTGCGGGTGACCGGCAAAAAGCTGGATGATCTGCAAAAGGTTATTCAGTTGTTAAAGCAGAAAGATCTCGGCGTCGAATTGCAATTTGAAAATATGCGTTCCTGATCTTTGAACCATTAACCGAAACACAGGACCCAACGTGGAAAAATTGAAAATCAGCCTGGTCAGTCTTGGCTGCCCGAAAAACCTGGTTGATGCCGAGGTTATGCTCGGTCATCTGCCCCAGGATCGTTTTGAAATCATCGTAGAAGAGGATCACGCGGACATCATCGTTGTGAATACCTGTTCGTTTATTCAGGACGCCAAGGAAGAGTCGATCGAGACGATTCTGGAACTGGCTGATCAGAAACAGACCGGACGTTGCCGGATGTTGATTGTCAGCGGATGTCTGCCACAGCGTTATCAGGATGAACTCGCGGCCCAATTACCTGAGGTCGATCTGTTTATGGGAACCAGTGACGCGCCGCGAATTGTTGAACTGATCGAGCAGCAGTTAGGCAGTGACCAGGCGACAACAGAAATCGGAACCCCTGATTATCTTTATGACCACAGCACGCCGCGGGTCAATTCCTCGCCATTTTATACCCGCTACATCAAGATCGCAGATGGCTGCTCCAATCATTGCTCCTACTGCATTATTCCCCAGCTTCGTGGCAATTTACGCTCAAGAAGTGTTGAATCAGTAGTTAAAGAGGCGCAGCTGATGGCGCAAAGAGGGGTTCGGGAAATCAATCTGATTGCCCAGGATATCACGGCCTATGGGGCTGATCTCCAAGATGGCAGCGCAACTGAGCCGTTGTTGCGAGAACTGGTTAAAATTGAGGAGCTCGACTGGATTCGCCTTCTTTATGCATATCCAGACGGAATAAGTGATGAGCTGATCGATCTGATCGCCAGTGAAGAGAAAATTTGTAATTATCTGGATATACCACTCCAACATATCGATGATCAGATTCTACGTCAGATGAACCGGCGTCTTGACAGCAGCGGGATTCGGCAACTGTTGCAACGTTTGCGCAGCCGAATCCCTGATTTGACCCTGAGAACATCATTTATTGTTGGTTTCCCGGGAGAAACTGCGGCCCAGTTTGAAACCTTGCTGGACTTTGTTGAAGAAGGTCACTTTGAGCGAGTCGGTGTCTTCCGCTATTCGCGTGAGGAGGGCACCGGGGCGGCCAAACTCGCAGGGCAGGTTCCTGCACGGACCAAAAAGAGTCGTCTGAACCGTTTGATGAAAGCTCAGGCCCGAGTTTCTTTTGCCCATAATCGCAAGCTGGTTGGACGGGTTGAAAAGGTTCTGGTTGAAGGGTTCAGTGAAGAGACCGACCTGCTATTGAAGGGTCGTAGCGCACGTCAGGCCCCGGATGTTGATGGCTGTTGTCTGATTACCGCAGGTCAGGCAGATGTTGGCCAGATCGTCGATTTGCGAATTACTGATTCGGCAGAATATGATCTGATCGGTGAAATCATCATGGAGACACCGTGCTGAATCGCCCTTTGTTGCTGGTTGCAGCCTTGTTGTTTATTCTCACTCTGGTCTGGTTTCAGCAGCGACAATCTGTCACAGAGGTTGCCCGGACAGCATTAATTATGGGAACCCTGGTCGAGATCAAAGGGGTTGGAAGCGAGCAGCAAAAACTGGAAACAGCCATTTCGGATGCATTTGCCGTTATGCGTGAAGAGGAAGAGCGGTTTTCACCCTCGATCTCATCGAGCCAGCTGGCTGTGCTAAATCGTGCAACGAAAGCGATAGCGGTTGATGATCAGACCCTAAACCTGTTGCAACGAGGGCTGGAAATATCTCGTCAGTCACAACGGGCATTCAGTCTGGGTTTGGGCGGGATAAAGAAACTCTGGAACTTTTCAGCAACCCAGCCTCAGGCGTCCTCACTGACAGAAATAGAACAAGTTTTGCCAGATCCGACGCTGGATCCGTTCAGTATTGAGGGTCATCAGGTAAAGCGCCGCCCCGGAGTCCAGCTCGACCTTGGGGGAATCGCCAAAGGTTATGCTGTCGATCAGGCCTTGCAGGTTTTACGCAAGGCCGGTGTTCGGTCCGCCAGTGTCAATGCCGGAGGTGATATCGGTTTGCTGGGTGGTCACGGCAAACGTTCCTGGAAAATAGGCATTCAACACCCGCGGAAACCAGGAGAGCTTCTGGCAACAATTGAATTGCGAGATCGCTCCATTGTGACTTCGGGTGATTACGAACGTTTTTTTGTGGTGGATGGGGTCAGGTATCATCATATTTTTGATCCGCAGACCGGTCTGCCTGCTCGAGGCTGTCAAAGTGTCAGCGTGATTGCTGCAAATACAGCCGAAGCCGATGCTCTGGCGACGGCAGCCTTTGTTCTGGGTCCTGAAAAGGGTTTGCAATTGCTTGAGCAATGGCCGGGAGTTGACGGTTTGATTGTTGCGGCGGATGGTTCCAGTCAGACCACCAGCGGGATCAAGGATCTGATCCAATGGCGTTGAGTTCTCTTTGGGCCAGAACAACAGGAACGGATCGTGTCCTCATCGCACTTCTGGTTCTGATCCTCCTAGGCAGTCTGTTTTTTACTTTTGGCAGAGTTCCCGGGAAACAGCTGGTGATTTATTCGGGAGAAAAAATCGTCTTTTCCGGCCCTCTTGTCCAGGACCGACGCCTCGATCTGCAAGGGCCACTGGGGATCACCAGCATTGAGATTGCCGGTGGCCGTGTCCGGGTGGTCTCTTCACCCTGCCCGCGTAAAATCTGTATCGGTATGGGAGAGGCCTGGCGCAGTGGTGATCTGCTGGCCTGTGTCCCCAATCGGATCGTTGTCAGGATTGAAGGAGAGGATTCAAAGGGTTATGATCTCCTCAGTCGCTGAACAACAGGATCTGGCCCAGATACGCCAGCGGGTATTTATGGCGTTGTTTATTGCCCTGGCGGTTGGTCTGCACACTTTTGAGGCTCTGCTGCCCAACCCCTTGCCCTGGTTTCGGATCGGACTGGCAAACATTCTGGCCCTGACAGTCCTTTCGCTCTATGGTGTGAGGGCGATGTGGGTTTTGACCCTCAGTCGAATCTTTATTGGCAGCCTGTTGCTGGGCAGTCTGTTTGGTCCCGGCTTTCTGCTGTCGCTGGCAGGTGGAGTGACCGCCAACCTGTTTGTGACTGGTGGTGCCCTGTTGCTGCGCAGGGGGGTCAGTCTGATCGGTCTTTCGGTGCTGGGCGCTGCCGGGCACGTCTGTGGCCAATTGCTGATGGCCGGGCTGGTGGTGATCCAGCATCAGTCGATCTGGTTTCTGTTACCGGCCTTTTTGCTGTTTGCGTTGGTAAGCGGGGTTCTCAATGGTTTTGCGGCAGATTTACTGGTCGATCATCTGTTGCCGCATCCTGCCTTTGGTGCCTGTCACAAGCGGTTCGGACAGCATCAGGAAAAGGAATAAGAGATATGCGATATTTCGGTGGACTGTTTTTGCTCTGTTTGCTGGTGGCTGGCTGTGTGCCCGGAGGCACCGGCTCTTTGCCGACTGAAACACCTTTGAAGGCATCTCAACTTCAGGGAGAAATAGAGAAACTTCCCGGGGCTCGGATTCGTGAGGGAAATCCGGTGCGTATCCGTTATCCTGCGGGAGTTCTGTTTGGTGACGCATCTGTCTTGCCAATGCCTGGTGGCCCCGACCTGCTGGATCCTCTGGTCAGGTTGATTCGGCGGTCCGGGTTGGCCTGGCAGTTGCGGGTTCATGCGGTCAGCGGCAAAGGGGCCGAGTACGATTCGCTGCTGGCTCGGGAGCGGGTCAAGGTTTTGCGTGCCTATCTACAGGCTTCGGGAGTCGATCTGGAAAAAATTTCAATCCGTGTGGTTCCGGGGCCAGGAGTTCCCCTGGAATTAAATATTGCCCCATTAACCGAAAAAAAGTGAGGGATCGATGAAAGTAATTCTTCCGGTTGCAGGCAAGGGAACCCGTCTGCGTCCACATACCCATACCAAAGCCAAGTCTTTGGTTCATGTTGCGGGAAAAACGGTTCTGGAGCATATCATCAACCGCCTTGAGTCTTTGAAGGTCGAAGAATATCTGTTTATTACCGATGAAAATGGTCAGCAGATCGAAGATTTTATGGCACGCAAGTTTCCAGCTCTCAAATGTCGCTATTTTGTTCAGCAACAACGTCTGGGCCCGGCGCATGCTGTGGCCTTGGCGGCACCTGCCATTGACGCGGGCGATGATCTGCTGGTGGTTTTCAACGATACGATCTTTGTGACCGATCTGAGTCAGATCCCGCAGCTTTGCGCTCAGGCGGATGGGCTGATTTATTCGAAAGAGGTTGAGGATTATCAACGTTTCGGAGTCAACGTGATCAAGGAGGACCGGATCGTTGATATGGTTGAAAAACCGGATACACCTGTTTCACGCCTGGCCCAGGTCGGACTCTATTATCTGAAAAATGGCCAGGAATTTATGGACGCCATCGAGCGGACGATCAAAGCTGGCGAGACGGTCAAGGGTGAGTACTATCTGCCCGCGGTTTTTATGCGAATGATCAGTGAAGGGATGATTCTGCGTGCGCCCGAAATTGATGCCTGGCTCGATTGTGGCAAGCCGGAAACCCTGCTCGAAACCAACCGTTATCTGCTTCAGGGTCGTCATCATGTCCATGGCGAAGTTGAAAACTCTGTGTTGATCGAGCCGGTTCATATTGAACAGGGTGCGGTCGTTCGCAATTCGATTATCGGTCCCAATGTTTCAGTGGCCGCAGGCAGTTGTATCGACGAGAGTGTCATTCGCAATTCGATTATCAATGCCAACAATCGGGTTAAAAGCCTGGTTCTTGAAGAGTCATTGCTGGGAGATTCGGTTTCACTGCTCGGTTCTCCTCGCCGGATGAATATTGGTGATCATTCAATCATCGAAATGGATCAATAGGCCCAGACCTCTGACGCTGGCCAGGAGCTGAAATTATGAGGAATCAAGCCTTGGCTGTGCTCTCTGTTTGAGACCTCTGCCAGGGAATCGGGGAGAAAAGACCAGGCCCGCATTCGGGTGTTTTTTAATCGCAATCATCAGGTATCAGAGTTTATGCAAGCTATCGATTTTCAAGCCTACCTTCCTTACCTGCTGCCGCCTCTGCTTGGGGCGTTGATCGGGTATGTTACCAACTATATTGCGATTCGAATGTTGTTCAGACCCTTGAAGGCCTGGCGGATTCTGGGGGTGCGCTTGCCGCTGACGCCGGGGATTATTCCCGCTAAAAGAGGGGAACTGGCGCGCAAAATGGGTGAAATGGTCGGCGAGCATCTGCTAACGGCTGCTGACGTTGGTCGGGCCTTTGCCAGGCAGAGTGTTCAAAATGAATTGCGTCTGGCCGTTACGGACAAGCTGGGAGTTTTTCTTGACCGCAAGCTGGGGCCGTTCGAAACTCTGATTCCCGACCGTTTTCGACCCCGGTTTCGTGAACTGGTTACCCTGGGGCACGGCAAGTTGTCACAATTGATTTTTGCCTATCTTCAGAGCGAAGAAGTTCATTCGCGACTGCGGGTTTTTTTATCCCGTCAGGGAGATCAGTGGTTGGCCAAAAATTTGGGCCAATTTCTTACACCGGAACGTTATCAGGCCTTACAGCAGCACCTGGATCACAAGCTGGAGACTTTTTTTCAATCACCCCAACTGGCCGAAACGGTCGGTCATTATGTCGACCATAAAACGGAAGCTCTGTTTACCGATGAGCGTCCCTTGCGTGAATTGCTGCCTCCAGAACTTGTCGAATTATTGCTTGATCAACTGGAGCGTGAACTGCCGCCATTGGTCGAGCGTTTTGGTGCCATGCTCTACGATCCCGAGTTCAGGGAACGTCTGATCGAAAAGGGCAAGGCTGCCATCGATTCGTTCCTCGATTCTCTGGGTGGGCTGGCGGGGCTTCTCAGCGGGTTTATGGATCTCGATAAAATCTATGACAAGATCCCCGATTTTCTTGACAAGGCAGGCGATGAAATTGCCGCCTGGCTTAAGGAAGAGCGGACACAACAGCAATTGGCGACCCTGCTGCGTGAACGGGTCGATCTGCTGCTCGACAAATCCCTGGCCAGCTATCTTGAAAATCTGCCCTTCGAGAAGGTCAACGGTCTGCGACGTTTTATACGTGAGCAGGCCATTGTTGCCGTACAGTCCCGCCGGACCACTGAAGCGGCTCTCGGGTTGACCCTGACGGTGGTTGATCGCCTCAAGGAACGTTCTTTTGACAGTTTGCTGCAGCAGGCCCTGCCAGAAGGGCATCTGGACCGTTTTCGTGAGCAGCTGACGGAACGACTGCTCAACCTGTTAGGCTCGGACCAGGTTCGAAAAACCCTTGAAAGGGTTCTGGCGGAGCAGAGTGAAGAATGGCTCTACCGTAAACCCCTTGGTCTGCTTGCGGCCCGATTACCAAATGATTTGCGTCAGGAGCTGGAAGTGGCTCTTTGTCAGCTGGTCGAAGAACTGCTCAAGAAGGAAGCGCCACGGCTGGTCGAGACTCTCAATGTTCAACGGATGGTTGAAGAAAAGGTTAACGGGCTTGATCTGATGGAGGTCGAGGGCCTGTTGATGGGAATCATGCAGGAACAGTTTAAATATATCAATCTGTTTGGTGGCCTGCTCGGTTTCATGATTGGCCTGCTCAACCTGTTGTTGTTGCGTTTTGTTTGAGGTGACCCTGACTGAAAATCGAAAGGGATGAAGAATGGAGAAGATGCTTGGTGAGGATGATGAACTCAGAGCTCAACTGAAAAGGGTTCTGGCGGCGGTGGAACAGCTGTTGCCACAGGCGGTAGATCCTGTTGATTGGCAGACCTGCTATGCCGCAAGTTGGCGTCGTCATTCGCTGGCAGGCTTTCTCCATCCGGTTGATGCTCTCGACCCGGTTGAACTTGACGACCTGCTCGGGATTGATAAGCAGAAACAGGTGCTCGAAGAAAACACCCGGCAGTTTATCGATGGTTTCCCCTCAAACAATGTCCTGCTCTGGGGAACACGCGGAACAGGAAAATCGACCCTGGTTCGTGCTTTGCTCAACCGTTATGCTGCTGAAGGCTTGCGGGTCATCCAGGTAGATAAAGACGATCTGATCCATCTTCCCGATATTTTTGCGGCGATTCGCAGACAGCAATATCGATTTATCCTGTTGTGTGATGATCTTTCCTTTGAAGCCGGTGAATTGGGCTACAAGGTGCTTAAAAGTGCTCTGGACGGGTCGGTTTATGCCGCGCCGGAAAATGTCCGGATTTATGTTACTTCCAACCGTCGCCATCTGCTGCCCGAATATGAAACAGACAATCTGGGGGCCAAGATGGTCAACAATGAGATTCATCATGGTGAGGGGGTGGAAGAAAAAATTTCACTTTCGGATCGTTTCGGTCTCTGGGTTGCGTTCAACAGTTTCAGTCAGGACCAGTATCTTGAAGTTGTGGAACAGACGATGGCCCGAATCTGCCGTCAGCAGGGGATTGCTCCAGTGTGGAACGATGAGATTCGCTTGAGTGCCATTGCCTGGTCGCATAAAAAAAGCAAGCGTTGCGGGCGTACGGCCTTTCAGTTTGCCAGTTATTTTATTGGCCGTAGAATGCGGGAGAGCAAAGGATGAAAACCGCTTATTTTGCTGCGGGATGTTTTTGGGGAATTGAAAAGAAATTTGCAGATCTTGCCGGGGTTGTTAACACTGCCGTCGGCTACATGGGGGGAGAAAAATCAAATCCGACCTATGAGCAGGTCTGTAGTGGTGAAACGGGCCATGCAGAAGTGGTTCAGGTCGATTACGATCCCCGGCTGATCAGCTATGAAAAACTTCTCGAACATTTCTGGCAGATACATAATCCGACCAGCCTCAACTTTCAGGGCTGGGATGTGGGTACCCAGTATCGCAGTGTCATCTTCTATGTCGATGAAGAGCAGCGATGCTTGGCCGAAAAGAGCCGGGATGCCGAGGGGAAATCTGGAAAGCATACCGAGCCTGTGGTGACCGAAATCTGTAAAGCAGGGAGGTTCTGGCTGGCCGAAGCCTATCACCAGCAGTACCTTGACAAGCAGAAGAGATAGCGGCCCCGGCCCACGAACAACGCATCTTCTATTTCAGGGTTATGAATTCGCGCAGGTCCGAACGCAGAATCTGTTCCAGTTCTGAACCATCCGGTGTGGTCTCGACAAAGAGAAACCCGAAAACCGGGTATTCGTCGTAGGCAATCTTTCGCAGCTCAAGCGGTTTTTTAAACCCGGTCAGAAGTCGTTCGTAGTCGAAGGCTGCGATTTGCCGACTCTCAACTCCCGTAGAATTGTCCAGGACAATAAGGCTGTAAAGTTTGTCTGCTTTATTGTGCAGGATTTTCGTCCAGTCCGGTTTTTTTTGTGAAAAAAAGTAGACGTAGGGGTTAAATCCATAGGCGAAAGTAGTCAGATCTGCGGTTGTACACCAGCCACCAAAGCGCATCGGATTGATTTCAATGGGAATCAACCTTCCCCTGTGATCACGTCTGATTTCAACATGAACCGGAAAGTTTTTGACCTTCGCCAGCGTGCTGATTTCCTGCAGAAAAGAGGTGAAGGGTGCAAGGTTCTTTGTGATGATCTCCTGCGAGGTCAGATAGACCCGGTCACTGACATCCTCGTCAGAGGCAAAAACATGTTGCAGAATGCTGAGGATGACAGGTTCGCCTGCTGAATTGAAATAGGCATCGATGGCAAACTCTTCCCCATCGATACACTCTTCAATTATAAAGGTTGAAGGATTCAGAACTTCGACCGGGTAAAGGTCTTTGGTCTGGGCGATTTCCGCGTAAATGGCCTTTTTGGTTTGCTGCCAACTGTCAGCATCTGTGATCTTGTAAACGCCCATGCTGAAAAAACCGACATTCGGTTTGATGATAAAAGGATGGGGCAGATTCTCCAGTGTGAGATCTTCCAACTCCGTGAGCGACACCTCTTGGAAAAAGAAGTCCGGGTACAGGGGTTTGATCAGGTTGCGAAATCTGGCTTTGTCCTTGAAAAGGGCAATCTTTTCAGGAAGGCTGGTGAAAGGAAGGTTTTTCACGATCCAGCCGAGCGCATTTTCAGACGTGGTATAGATCTGGAGATCGGGAGTACTCTTGGCCTGTAAAATGGCCTGTTCCTCCTGCAAAAGAAAGGATTCAGCAGAAAAACCGAAGGTGGCAACCACGTCCGTTTTGACAACGGGGAAAGCATGTTCACGAATCGTTTTTTTGAGAAGTTCAGAAATAAAGGGCTTATCGAGAAGAATCATTTTTACTCCGGCAGTTATATTGACGGCGAGCGTCTCAGGCTTGCAGGCAGAATACCGGTTAACGAAACACTTTGACAGCATAAAGGCTTCTGCAAGATAAAAGGTTATGAATTCAGAGGTTTTCAGCTGTATAAATGCGAGATCAGACGCTTGTTGGTCTGGCAGCAAAGGAAAATGGAGAGGTGACACTGAAATCAACGGGACGACATAAATGGCGAACCCTGGGAGAGGTTTGTCTTTTTATCCTGTTATTGGGGCTTATCGGTTACTTATTTTTTCTTGGATCTGAAAACCTTGGCTATAATTGGCAATGGTATCGTATCCCACGGGCACTTGTTTATTGGCGTGATGGGACCTGGTGGGCAGGTCCTCTGCTCCAGGGGCTGTGGGTCACCTTGCAGGTTGTTGCAGCCAGTTTGCTCTGTTCATTACTGATTGGTCTGCTGATCGCTTTTTTTCGTTTATCTACGAGTCCGGTTGCCCGGTTCCTGGCAACGAGTTATCTGGAACTGATTCGTAATACACCGCTACTGATCCAGATCTTTCTGATCTACTTTGTTCTGGCCCCTATTCTTGGTATTGAGCGTTTTGCCGCAGCCGTTTTGGCACTCAGTTTGTTTGAAGGAGCCTATGCTTCAGAAATTCTTCGTGCAGGTATTCTGGCTGTTCCTCAAGGTCAGTGGGAAGCGGCAGCATCGTTAGGTTTGAGTTCGCTACAGCGTTACCGGCATATCGTGTTGCCACAGGCTTTACGCCAGATGGCACCACCTTTGACCAGCCAGGGCATCTCTTTAATCAAGGATTCGGCACTGGTTTCAACGATCGCGGTATACGATTTGAGCATGCGTGGCCAACAGCTGGTCGCCGAAAGTTTTTTGACTTTTGAAGTCTGGTTCACCGTTGCCCTGATTTATCTGGGTTTGACCCTCAGCCTGTCGGCTGTGGTACGCTTGCTGGAATGGAAACTGGACAGTCCCGATGCCTGAAGAAGTGATAAGGGGGAGTAAATGCCACGGATATTGCGCGTAATATTATCGTTGAGCCTGGTATTGCTGCTTGCGTCTGTGGCGTATTCAGCGAGCTTGAAGCAGAACTTGGCAAAAGAGAGCACCCTTGAACAGGTTTTACAGAAAAATCGCCTGCGGGTCGGCTTTTCGACCTTTGTTCCCTGGGCAATGAAAAACAAACGAGGTGAATTTATCGGGTTTGAAATCGACGTCGCGCGCAAGCTGGCTGCGGATATGGGGGTAGAGGTAGATTTTGTCCCGACCAAATGGTCGGGGATTATTCCCGCGTTGCTGACGGGTAAATTTGATGTCATTATTGGTGGAATGGGAATGACGCCGGAACGAAATCTCAAGGTCAATTTTTCTGATCCTTACGAATTTTCCGGAATGTCCATTGTTGGCAATCGGACGTTTGCGGAAAAAAACACTCTGGATGACTATAATCAGAAAAAGGTGACAATTGTCGCCAGAATTGGCACAACTGCCGCTGAAGCCGCCAACAAATACTTGCCAAAGGCCGAATTACGCTTGTTTGATGACGAAGGTCAGGCCTTGCAGGAGGTTCTTAATGGCCGGGCTCAGGCGATGGTTGCTTCACAACCTTTTCCGGAATTTCAAAGTTTAAAGTATCCCAAACGGCTTTATCTTCCTCTGGGAGGGAAGACCTTCACCCGGGAGCCCATTGGAATCGCCCTGGCTAAGGGCGATGTAGACTTTCTCAATTTTCTGAACAACTGGATTCGTGTCCGCCAGGCAGACGGCTGGTTGCAGGAGCGTTACACCTATTGGTTTACCACCCGGGACTGGCAGGAGCAGATGTAGCCGATGTCACTTTTGCCCGGAGGAAAACCCAAATGGAGCCGCATCGATCTGGTGCTGCTCCTTTTGTTATTTGGGCTGGCAGTCCTGTTGATCTCGCGGGTCGAATCAGGGCTGGCTTACCGTTGGAACTGGTCGGCCATCCCCCAGTATCTTTTCTATCTGGATGATGAAACAGGTCATTATGTTCCCAACCTGCTGGTCCAGGGCCTGATGACGACCATTCGTTTAAGTCTCTGGAGCCTGTTTTTTGCTTTGCCTTTCGGGATAATAGTTGGCCTGTTGCGGATCAGTCCACACCTGTTCAATCGTTTGCTGGGTGGGAGCTTTGTCGCCCTGTTTCGCAATCTGCCACCCCTGGTGTTGATCTTTGTCGGTTACTATTTCATCAGCGACCAGATTCTGCCGCAATTTGGCCTGCCGGACCTGGTGCGGAAACTTCCTGAATCTGCCCAGCTTCTGGTTCGTTCCTGCATTGCTCCCGTTTCACAACTGGAAGCTTTTCTTGCCGCAGTAATGACGATGGCCTTGCTTGAAAGTGCCTATATTGCTGAAACAGTTCGTGCCGGATTGCAGGCGGTAACCCGGGGGCAGTGGGAGGCAGGAGCCGCTCTGGGAATGCGACACTGGCAGATTCTGTGGCAAATTATCTTTCCGCAAGCCTTGCGCCCCATGGTGCCGCCACTGGCAGGGCAGTTTATTTCGACGATCAAGGACTCTGCAATTGTCTCGGTCATTTCGATTCAGGAGTTAACCTTTCAGGGAATGTAACTGATGTCGGCAACCTACCTGACATTCGAAATCTGGATCTGTGTTGCTCTGCTCTACTTTTTTCTTACCTTTGGTTGTTCTCTGTTGGCACGCCGCCTTGAAACCTCCCTGAATCTCTCGTAGCACGAAAATGAAAAAAGTAATATTTTTTTGTTTACAGGAAAGATTCGGCCCGCTATAGTGCGACGAAATTTTGTTTCGTGCTATTCGGGTCTCCGGTTTTTAACGGAACCCAGACATCTGTTAGGTCTTGCTGCGGGTGTTTTCGTCTTTGGCGTTCGTTTCCTAAAGGAGGTACATGTGTACAAGTTGTTGCTGGCATTTACGTTGTTGTTGTTGTCGAGTGGTTCGGTCTGGGCGCATTTCGGAACTATTGTCCCTTCGGATGATATTGTTTCGCAAGATGACAGTAAGGTCCTTAGGCTTGAGGTGAAATTTATCCACCCGATGGAAGGTCATTATATGGAGATGGCCAATCCCGAGCAGTTTGGAGTGCTTCATGCGGGAAAAAAGACCGATTTGCTTTCTGGTCTGAAGGCCGTGCAGGGTAAAAGTGCTGAACAATCGCGAACCTACAGGTTCTGGACTGAAAGCTACAAAATTCGACGGCCTGGCGATTATACTTTTTATGTTGCACCCACCCCCTATTGGGAACCGGCAGAAGATCTGTTTATTATTCACTATACCAAGGTCTGCGTGAACGCTCTTGGTCTGGAAGCAGGGTGGGATAAACCGGTTGGTCTGGAAACGGAGATCGTTCCTCTGACCCGGCCCTATGGTCTGTGGACCGGAAATCTCTTTACGGGACAGGTTTTTCTCAAGGGTAAACCGGTTCCTTTTGCCGAAGTTGAGATCGAGTATCTGAACGAATTTTCTGACAATATCAGTGTTATTCGTCCTCCTTCTGATCCCTATGTGACTCAGGTGGTCAAAGCGGACGCCAACGGGATTTTCAGCTACGCCATGCCGAAGGCGGGCTGGTGGGGATTTGCCGCTCTTTCAGAAGCGGACAGAACCATGCTTCATGATGGTGTCGAAAAGAAGATAGAAATCGGAGCGGTCTACTGGGTTCGAACCCGTGATATGCAATAATCATTTAAGCAACCATAAACCGCTGGACACCATCGACAGAAGGAGACCAAGGCGATGAAGATGGGTTATCGCAGTACAATTCTGGCTTTTTTGCTGTTTTTATTATTTACAGGCACAGCGTTGGCGCATAAAGTCAACATTTTTGCCTATGCGGAATCGGGCCAGATCTATACAGAAAGCTACTTTCCTGACGGGCGACCAGTTGCCCAGGGAAAGGTGCTGGTATACGATCCGGCGGGAACCTTGTTGGTTGAAGGCGAGACCGATGCCGAGGGTTTGTACAATTTCGCGATTCCCAAGGTTGTTGACCTGAAAATCGTTATCAAGGCGAGCATGGGGCATCGCAACAGCTTTGTTTTAAAGAAGAGCGAGGTGGAAGAGGGTCAATGAAGAATTACACAAAGGTTGTGCTGATCGTTTTGCTGGTGATTGGTTTTACCCTTGTCTCCTTCCCCGTTCTTGCCGAGACAGGCTGCCGTGATGCGGTTAGTGCCATTGAGAAACAACAAAAGACAGTTTCACGAGATATGCGCAAAATACAACGTGAGATTGCAGCATTACGTGCCGATCTGGGCAAGCCGGGCCTCAGTGAGGTTCTGGGTGGATTGGGATATATTTTCGGCCTGTTCGGGGTTGCAGCCTATGTTGCTTCCCGACGTAAGGAATAAACCATGCATATTTCTGATGGTGTATTGCCGACGGCAGTCTCGGTGGGGGGCTATGCGGTCAGTGCTCTGATCCTTTCCTGGAGTGTCCGACAAACACGAAGTGACGATCTGCCCAAAATAGCGGTTGTCAGTGCGGCGTTTTTTGTTGCCTCACTGATTCATATTCCCTTCGGACCGACCAGTGTTCATTTGCTGATACCGGGGCTGGTCGGGGCCCTGCTTGGACCCTCTGCTTTTCTGGCCATTGGTCTTGGCCTGGTTTTGCAATGTCTGTTGTTCCAGTTTGGTGGCTTGACGGCCATCGGGGCAAATTTGCTGATGATGGGCTTGCCGGCACTTTTGGCAGGTTGGGTCTTTCATCATTTTAAAGGACAGGGGAAAAAACAGCGTATTCTGGTTGGTGCACTTTGTGGAGGGGGCGCAACGGTATTGTCAGCTCTGTTGTTGGCCGTGTTGTTGATCAGCGGCGGTGAAGATTTTTGGGGAGTGGTAAAATTGGCCCTGGCTGCTCATGTCCCGGTCGTCCTGATCGAAGCCGGGGTTACGGCCATGATTGTTTCTTTTCTCATCAAGGTAAAACCAGAAATGCTGGACACGCCCTTTATGGACAAAAAATCAACGTGAACGGCATGCAGCAGATTTCACTTTTGTGGCTGTTGCCGGTATTGCTGGTGCCCCTGGTTGTTTATCGGGGTTTCCGGATTCTGCTGAATATCAAGGCCGACGAGGTCCCACAGAATGAGCGTGACTGGACCGTTCCACAACTCGAATTTACCCAGGGAGAAGGCTCACCGATTCATTGCTGGGATGTACGCTTCAAGTTGGCAAGCTTTCTGTTTCTCTCCTTTATGATCGTATCCCTGCAACAGATTCAGATGGCCATTGTGGCACTGCTGCTGGCACTTGCCAGTTATCAACTGGCAGATATCCCCTGGCAGCGCGGCGGTAAGCGGTTATTGGGGATGACCGGGTTTTTGGCCATGTTTCTGTTGATGTTGCCCTTGACCGCTGTTCCACAGACCGGGGATCAGGTTTTTGTTTTTGGCCAGATCGAATGGCTCCGTTTTAATATGCGGGGTCTTGATCTGGCCGTTCTGATTATTCTTCGTGCCTCTGCCGTTGCCCTGCTGATGGAGCCCATGCTGGCAACGGCATCATTACCAGAAACTCTGGCCGGACTTGAGCGTATGGGGGTGCCGCCGCGCCTGACCCAGTTGCTGTTGATTTCACACCGATATCTGCACCTGTTTGTTCATGAAGCACGGCGGATGCAGATCGGTATGGAAGTCCGCGGTTTTCGTAAAGCGACAAATTTCGCCACCCTGCGCTCGGTCGGTAATTTTATCGGTATGCTCTTCGTGCGCAGTTTTGAACGGACCGAAAGGGTTCATGCAGCGATGTTGGCCCGGGGCTATCAGGGTCGCTGGCCACAAGCTGTCAACTTCAAGGCCAGGAGAGCGGATTACTCAAAAGCATTGTTGGTTGTCAGCCTTGGCCTGCTGTTGGTTTTTTGCGATCAGTTGCTGTGGCAGAAGTGAGAAACAGATGCATCAATTGATCAAACCGAACCGATTTGACAATGCAGCAGAAGACCTGATCCATGTCAAAGATCTGGGTTATACCTACCCGGATGGGACCAAAGCCCTGGAAAAGATCGATTTTCAGGTTCAGGCCGGAGATCGTATTGCTCTGGTTGGTCACAACGGTTCCGGAAAAACAACCCTTGTCAAACATCTCTGTGGCTTGCTTTCACCTCAGCAGGGAACGGTTGTCTATAAGGGAAACGCCCTTGGGGAAGATCATCTGGCGACAGCACGGTTGGAGATCGGGCTTCTTTTTCAGGACCCGGATGATCAATTGTTTGGCCATAGCCTGTATGAAGATGTTGCTTTCGGGCCACGCAATCAGGGGTTGGCTGAAGAGGCCGTTGACCTGGCTGTTCGTCAGGCCGTGGCTTCTGTTGGTCTGGAAGATTTACTTTTTAAGCCCCCCCATGCCCTCAGTTATGGTCAGAAAAAACGTGCCGCCCTGGCCGGTTTACTGGCCATGCAACCTGAGTTGCTGATTCTTGATGAGCCGACAGCCAATCTTGATCCTCTTCAGGAACAGGTTTTTATCGATCTTCTCAAAAACTATCAAGGCACCCTGATTCTGATCAGTCATGATCTGATTTTTCTCTACGAACTCTGCAACCGCGCTCTGGTCCTCGATGCCGGACGGGTTCATCATGATTATCCCCTGAAAGAACTGGTTGAACACCGTCCCTCGTTACGTGAACATGGGCTCGATTTTTCTTTTCGTTTTGCCGATAGCCGCCAACAGGATATAGAGGCAAGAGAAGAACGACGTAATCTGACTCCAGATGCAGAGGTGAGGCCAGAGGCGCCATTGCCGGCATTGGTTGAAACACGGGATCTGCACTATCGCTATCCCGACGGGACGGCGGCACTTTGCGGGGTAAATCTGAAAATAAGTCCCGGCGAACATGTTGCGCTGGTGGGAGAGAATGGTGCGGGTAAAAGCACCCTGCTGATGAGTTTGCTGGGGCTTCTGCCCTTTCAGGGGAGTTATCATTTCGCGGGACAGAAGATTGTGGCGGGCAAGGGGCGTCTGGTTTGGCAGCAGACAGGGATGGTTTTTCAGGATTGTGCTGATCAACTGGTTTGTCCGACCTGTTACGATGAGGTCGCCTTTGCTCCACGACAGTTCGGGTTAAAAGAGAGTGAAGTCGAAGATCTTGTCTATAATGCACTTAAAAGTGTTAAACTAGACGATTTTTCGGATCGGGTTCCTTTGCATCTTTCTGGTGGTGAGCGTAAGCGGCTGGCGTTAGCCAGTGTTTTGAGTTTGCAACCCCAACTGTTGATTCTGGATGAACCAACCGCAGGTCTGGACCCTGGTGGCGAGGAGATGCTGCTTGAAATCCTGGCCGATCTTGATGTAACTCTGTTGCTGGTTTGTCACGATATCTTCTTTGTTCGTGAGTTGACGGAACGAACTCTGGTGATGCATCGTGGCCAGATTGCCCTTGATTATTCGACAAAAGACTTTTTAGAAGATAAAAATCTGACAACCCTGAACGGTCTTGATTATACGTATCGCAATCGCTGTGCCTTGCAGATTCAGGAATTACAACACCGTCACGAACATGCCCATGCCCACAGGCATCACCATGACCATCCTCATCGGCATGGAGAACTGCTGCATAGCCATCCCCACGAGCATGAGCACGATCATCCTCACACCTATACCCACAGCCACAGCAAAGATGGCGCACACCAACATCCGGCCCAGAGCCTGTACCATGACCATTCACACCCGGACCATGAACAGGAAGACCACGACCACGATCACTGATTCAGAATAGAAAAAGGCACTTATGCCGTATCCGGCGAAATAAAATCTATAATCCTGCTTGTAAAGGTGGTTTTTGCCAGATATCCTGTCTGATATGACATTAACGACAGGGGAGGTGTTTTATGCTGAATATCGCCATTCTGATATTTGACAATTGTCTGCTTTCAAGTGTTGCCGGACCGCTTGATCTGTTTACGGTGGCAAACTGGGAAAACAAAAAGCGCAACAAAACAGATCCTGCTCCATTTTGTCGCTGGGAGATTTTGTCAGCCGACGGGGGACCTGTGGTCTGCTTCAGTCAGGAGCCTCTGGTTCCTCATCGTTCGATTGATGATTGTCGCGACCCGGACCTGATCATTCTTCCCTCTGTTCTGGGTAATATCGAAGCCCTGCGCCAGGAAAAAGAAGTCATAAGCTGGCTTAAGGCACAACATAAGCGTGGTGCTGTCATTGCCAGTATCTGTGCAGG
This sequence comes from Deltaproteobacteria bacterium, assembly GCA_024276935.1. Taxonomy (GTDB): domain Bacteria; phylum Desulfobacterota; class Desulfuromonadia; order Desulfuromonadales; family Geopsychrobacteraceae; genus Geopsychrobacter. The sequence continues at coordinate 28,324 of JAJRWH010000027.1, read as the reverse complement.
GGCTTTTCTGGCTGCTGAAGCTGGGATTCTCAATGGGCGTGAAGCGACAACCCATTGGCAGCTGGCCGACCGTTTTCGCCAGACCTATCGTAAAGTCAAATTGCAGGTTGACAAGATCCTGATAGATGGTGGTGATTACCTGTGTGCGGGTGGAACCAGTGCTCACCAGGATCTGGCTATTTATCTGCTGGAAAAATATGGTTCCAGCGAACTGGCCGATTCCTGCGCGCGGATGATGCTGATAGATCGTGGCCGTCGTGAGCAGGCCCCCTATATTCGTTTCAGGCGGCAGAAAAACCATGGTGATGAAAAGATTGCCGAGGTGCAACGCTATCTGGAGAAACATCTGACCGAGCATACCAGTGTGGTGCAGATGGCTCAGATGGCTCAGATGGTCGAACGGACTTTTCTGCGGCGGTTCAAAAAAGCGACGGGAGACTCCCCGCTTGAATATCTGCAACGGTTACGGGTTGAAGCAGCCAAACGGTTACTTGAAAATGGCGAAACCCGGATTGATCTGATAACCAACGCGGTTGGTTATGAAGATGCCAGTTCGTTTCGACGGCTTTTCAAGCAGATTGCCGGGGTATCACCCACTGTCTATCGACGGCGTTTTGTCGAGTTGCAGGGCAGCTGAGTCAACAGGTTGTCGCGCGATTTCTGGCCGCTTCGACGCGCAGAGCAACCAATGAATGAATCAGCAAGGTCAGGAAGATAAAAAAACCGGCCCCCAGTGTCAGACGTCCGGGGACCTCTCCGACCAGCAGCCAGACCCACAGGGGGCCAAGCAGGGTTTCGAGTAACAACACCAGACTGACTTCTGCGGCAGGCAAGTAGCGTGAACCGAGAGTGATCAGGGCAAAAGAGACGGGTAGAACCAGAGCGCCCTGTACCGTCAGCAGGCTGAGATCATGCGGGCTGATACTGAGAGGGTCGGCGCCCAGCAGCAGGCAGAGAGGAATGGCCAGAAAGCTGCCAAGCCCGATAGCCGGAATCATATTCAGCCGGCGTGCCCGCCGCAGAACAACCAGATTTGCGCCCCAGAGCGAAGAGGCCGCAAGGGCCATCAGGTTACCTGTCAGTGATGCGGTCGAAAAACTATCGGCAAAAATCAGCAGAATTCCACCCGTTGTAGTGATAATCGCCACAAGAGTGTAGCGAGCAATCTTTTCCTGAATAAAAAGTCGGCCGATCAGGGCTGCAAACAAAGGGGTTGCTGCTAGAATGACCAGGGTATTTGCTGCCGTTGTGCGATAGAGGGCCCCGATGAAAAGAAGCGAACCACAGGCCGTAACCAAGGCAGATATGAGCCCATATCGTCCTATTTGCACTATAAGAGGCCATAAACGACGGTGATAGATCAATCCCAGACCGAGAGTCAGGCTGGTGCCGGAAATCAGGCTGCGCCAAAAAAGCATGGTCCAGGCATCGCAGTGCATCAACTTGACCAACAGGGCATCAGGACTGAGAATCAGAACAGCAAAAAGGGTAATGAGTAAGCCACGCTGGTGGGTTTTAGTTGCCATGAGGGTATCCGCAGAAAAGTAATGCGGCACCATAGCGGTGATGGGTGAAATTGTCCAGAGCCAGAGACGGTGGAATAAAAAGGCTGGCAGATCGAGATCGGCCAGCCTTTTAGTCTCAACCTATGTAAATGGTCTTAAAAAAAACGTTTCAGCAGACCGGCAAAGGCGGCACCATGACGTGCTTCGTCTTTGCACATTTCGTGAACCGTGTCATGGATTGCGTCAAGGTTGAGTTCCTTGGCGCGAGTGGCGAGTTTTTTCTTGCCAGCACAGGCACCATGCTCGGCATCAACCCGGGCTTGCAGGTTGGCCTTGGTGTCAGCAACGACGCATTCGCCAAGCAGTTCAGCAAATTTGGCGGCATGTTCTGCCTCTTCAAAGGCAATTCGCTTATAGGCTTCGGCAACCTCAGGGTAGCCTTCACGATCAGCCTGACGGCTCATAGCGAGGTACATACCGACTTCAGTGCACTCGCCAGTAAAATTGGCCCGCAGACCTTCCAGGATTTCGGGATCAACATCCTTGGCAACACCGATACGGTGCTCATCAGCCCAGGCCAGGGTGGCATCGGTGGCCATTTCAGTAAATTTATCAGCTGCCGCTTTGCATTGCGGGCAGCAGTCAGGGGCAGAATCACCATCGTGAACATAACCGCAGATGGTACAGACAAATCTTTTCATCAGAACACTCTCCTTCAATGAGGGTATAGGGTTAATATGACTAAATCGGTCGTGATTATACCTGAAACCTCTTTCCTGTCAAGTCAGGTTTTTTCCTTGCAGAACATATTCATGGTACATAGAAATAAAACCACGGAGCACAGAATTCCATGAGTATAAAGAGTATTGCTTTCATCTATCTGGTTCTGGTCGGGCTGGCTTATGTCTGGGCCTTGCGGAAGAATCCGGAGAAGGCCAAAAAATCCCTGAAGACCGGGGCGGGCGCGTTGCGTTCTTTGGCCCCGTTGCTTGTCGCGATTTTTGCGCTGGTTGGTCTTTTTCAGGAGTTTTTGCCACCAGAGATGATTGAATCGATTCTGGGTCAGGGGAATCAGTTGGTTTCTCTGATTCTGGGAGGGCTGCTTGGGGCGGTTTCTCTGGGTCCACCTTTGGCCTCCTATCCGATTGCAGGGTCTTTGCTGGCCAGTGGTGCCTGGCCACCGGCCGTTGCGGCATTTATCCTGTCATGGATTTCGGTTGGTGTTGTTACCATGCCGTTTGAAGCAAAAGTTTTCAGTTGGCGGTTTGCTCTGTTGCGCAATGGTCTAACCTTTGTCGGGGCTCTTTTTTCCGGGTTGCTGCTTGGGGGACTATTGTGACAGGGCGTGATTTCTTTTCCTGGCTGCAACAGCAGCGGATGCTTTTACTGGTCTTTTTTCTCTATTGCTGGGCCTGGACAGTTGATGCCGACAGAGCTCTGGCCGCGCTTGTCTCCGGGATGACCTTATTGTCATCGGTCAGTCTGTTGATCGTGGCAATTTTTGCCCTGGTCGGGTTGATTCAGACCTGGATCGGTTCCGATCTGATTGCTTCTGTCCTGGGGCGCAAGGCGGGTATCAGGGGATTACTGATTGCTGTTGGTTGTGGGGCAATACTTATTGGACCGGCTTATGTCATTTTTCCGTTACTGATGAGTCTGCGCAAGCTCGGAGCGCGTTGGGCGGTTGTGACAATTGTTCTGGCAGCTTATGCGTTGAAGCCACAAATGTTACCGATTGAAATTGAGTTTCTGGGCCTTCCTTTTGCCCTGGTTCGGGCCGGGCTGACATTGGCTCTGGCGATTCCTCTGGGTCTGGCCGTTGAGTGGTTCATGCCTGAAGAGAGCGATGCTTAACAGGCTGTTGAAAAACTATCTGCCTTACACTCGCGGCCTCGAAAACGTTTTTCAATACCCTGGCAATACACCCTCAAAGTTTCAGTTGCAGACCGTCGTGGGCAATTTCCAGGTCAATATGCTGGCGATTGTGATCCATTGTCGGGCCGGTGTGGGTGAGAATGATTCTCGCGGTTTCCAGCTCGCCAAGGTGCTGTGAAAGAGTCTGATAGTCGAGGTGTGCCGGGCCGGAGGGGGTGTAACTGCAACACTCACAGATGAAAAGATCCGTTGCCCTGGCGAGGCTCAGCAGATGAGGAGTCCAGGCCGTATCTCCACTGTAGGCGAGGGTTCGGCCAGCGAGTTCAATCCGCAGAGAACAGCCCGCCGAATGTTGACCATGCCTGGCAGGAAAGGCCTGGAGAGTAAAAAAGCTCTGGACTGACTTTTGTTTGAAATCAAGCTGGTGGTAGTTGACAGCAAAGGGGAAAGGCTGGTCCAGGGCTCCGGGGTAAAGAGAGTGGCAGAGTTCACGAACGCGGTTTTCGAGTCCTTGAGGACCGATAATTGCGAGAGGTTTCGTCCGCTTCTGGACAAAGAGAGCATCCAGCAACAGAAAGGGGATACCCCCGAAATGATCGCCGTGCAGGTGCGAAACAGCAATGGCGTCGATCTGACTGGTATCCAGTTTACAACGCTGTAAACCTGCCAGAAGAGTTGCGCCGCAATCGAGGAGCAAGCCACCTTGCGCCGTTTCCAGCAGAAGCGCACTTTGCAGACGCCCTCCGCTGGAGAAGGCGTCACCACTGCCAACAAAGGTCAGGTTGAGAAAACTCATGGGCCTATTGGGGGTTGATCTCCGGTTTTTCCAGACGAGACAACTCATCTTCGATCAATCGACTGAACCCGGCGGCACTGCGTTCCTGGAGCAGACGTCCATTGACAAAAATAGTCGGCGTTCCCCGGACTCCTATTGCTGTCCCTTCATTGATGTCACGGTTGATCAGCGCATTCAGTTGTGGGTCGGTCCGGTCCTTTTTGAGCTGTTCAAGGTCAAGACCTGCCTGTGCCGCCAGATCATCAATTTTTTTCGGGTTAAGACGATTGTAGTTTTCATAAAGCAGGTCATGCATGTCCCAGAACTTGCCCTGGCGGTTTGCAGCAAGTGCCGTCAAGGCGGCATTACGTGCGTTGCGATGGCTGCTGAGAGGAAAGTTCTTGAAGACCAGTTTGACCTTGCCTGGATACTTGGCCACGATTTGTTTCAACAGGGGAACAGTTCTGGCGCAATAGGGGCATTCAAAATCATCGAATACCGCTATGCTGACCGGTGCCGATTCGTCACCCAGAAAGGGAGATTCGCTGGTATCGATCTGCTGAGAGATTTCCAACATTGCGATCACCGCCTGTTTTTTGGAATTTTTCTGCAGCAGCAGATGTTGAGGGCCCAGGGGGGTGATACTTTCAATTGCAGGGTCAACGTTCAGTTTTCCCTGCAATTCTCCGCCCAGGGTGTAGACCATAATCTGACTGTCTTCGGTTAAGATATAAAGCCGACGGCCATCGGTGGTGGTGACGACCTGTTTGGGAGTGGTCTCAAGTTGAAGAGTTTTCAACTCCTGAAGATTGACTACGCCAGCAATGGCTGAGGATGACCACAGGGTAATACCGAGGATGAACAATGATAAGATTCGCATATCGACTCCAAAGGTTATGAAATGTTCCGAAAAGTTAAAGCGGTTGTCGCATTTTTTGGATCAGAGCCAGGTCAGCGATAACCAAAGCTGCCATCGACTCTACGATAGGGACAGCCCGGGGGACAACACAGGGATCATGTCTTCCCCTGGCTTCCAGGGTCACCTTGTTTCCTTGATAATCGACGGTTTGCTGGGCCAGTCCGATTGTTGCCGGTGGTTTGAAAGCAATCCGAAAATAAACATTTTCTCCATTTGAAATGCCACCCTGGACACCACCACTGTGGTTGGTCAGGGTGGTCAGCCGCCCATTTTCAAACCCGTAGGGATCATTGTGGAGAGAGCCGCGCATGGTTGCACCGACAAACCCGGAACCAATCTCAAATCCCTTGGTTGCCGGGATGGACAGCATCGCCTGGGCCAAGCGGGCTTCGAGACGGTCAAACGCAGGTTCGCCCAGTCCGGCAGGCAGGTTTCGACAGACGCAGGTTAAAACGCCACCGATTGAATCTTTGTCCTGGCGTGCTTCAAGAATCTGTTTTGACATCAGTGCTGCCGCAGCCTGGTCAGGACAACGGACCTCGCTGGCGTCAACCTGTTGCCGGGTGACAGCAGAAAAATCAATGGCACCTGCATCGACAGTTCCTACAGAACTGACCCAGGCCACAATATCAATGCCATATTCAAGGGCCAGAAATTTTTCAGCGATAGCTCCGGCAGCGACACGTCCGATCGTCTCACGAGCGCTGGAACGTCCCCCTCCGCTTGAGGCATGGATGCCATATTTCTGCCGATAGGTCAGATCTGCGTGAGAAGGACGCGGAATCTGACTCATAGAACCATAATCCTGCGGACGTTGATCCTTGTTTCGCACCAGTAATGCGATGGGAGAGCCCAGAGTCAAACCATTTTCAACCCCGGACAGAATCTCAACCTGATCAGCCTCGTTACGTTCGGTTGCCAGCTGACTTTGGCCAGGTCGACGGCGATCAAGCTGGACCTGTATGTCACTGGCCTCCAGTTTTAATCGTGAAGGAACACCATCGACGACAACTCCAACCCCGGCGCAGTGAGATTCACCAAAGGTAGAAATGCGAAAAAGAGTGCCAAAACTGCTCGACATGTGGGTAACAGGCTCCGTTGGTAGGGGTGCTTGGTGAAGAACTGAGAATATAGCAGATTTATTCTGGTGGGTGTAGCCTTAGCTGCAGGCTGTTTTTTATCAGAAATAAAAAACTTTACCGCAAATAAAAAATTCTTGACCATAATGGTGTTTCAAGCTATAAAACCCGCGTGGAAGGCAGTGCAGAAGAGACGAATCGACCTCTGTCACAGCTCTCCATTTATGTCTCTCCGATTTGCGCCCTGTTGCCCGACAGGGCGCCATTTTTCTTTGCAATATGTCCATTTTTATCTAAAGTGCCAGAATCCGGAACAGGAGACGAAGAGAATATGGGCAATATTGATCCTTTTGTAGAGGGGTTCAAGCGGTTTCAACGACAGCTTTATGGCGATAATGAACGCCTGGCGGCCAAGTTGAAAAAAGGGCAGAATCCGCAAACTCTGATTATTGGCTGTTGTGATTCGCGGGTTGATCCGGCCTTGTTGATGGACTGTGCGCCGGGGGATATCTTTACCGTTCGCAATGTCGCCAATCTGGTCCCGCCATATGAATCGGACGATGCCTTTCACGGTGTGAGTGCCGCACTTGAATACGCGGTTTGTACTCTGAAGGTCAAAGATATCATTATCCTCGGCCATTCAAGTTGTGGAGGCATTGAAGGTCTTCTCAGTGCCACCGAAGGGGAGATGGTTGGCGAATTTATCGGTCGCTGGGTCGATATTGCTTCTGCCGCGCGTGAGCGGGCCCTGCAAAGAATTGCTTCTGGCAGTCAGGAAGAGTTGAGTTGTCTGTGTGAACAGGAAGCCGTTCTGACCTCTTTGGCCAATCTGCATACCTTTCCCTGGTTGAAACAGCGGGTCGATGCCGGAGAGCTTCATCTTCACGGGTGGTATTTTCATATCGAAACGGGCCGTTTGTTCGGCTATTGCACTGAAAAAGGCCGCTTTGAAGTCCTGGTTGATGGCTATACTCCTTTCATTTCCTGAGAGATATTGGTCTTGAATGGCACAACCTCTTGCCAAATTTGTCAGTTCGACTATTCTTAAAGCTCTGATCTCCGTGTACGTGGAATTTCCCCCACTGATTTAAATAGATTGTCGGAGCCTGCTTTGCTGATCAAAAGTCTGTCGGCCAGAGTTATCAGCACAACCTCGCTGCTGGTTATCTTTTCCCTGTCACTTTTGACCTATGCCGGGCTGAGTTATTTTGAACAGGAATTTCGCCGGATTATCTCGACCCAGCAGTCAACAATGGTCTCGGAACTGGCCAAGGAGATTGATGACAAAATAGAGCTTGCGGCCCGGGTTATCGGACGTGCTGCCGAAACAACACCGTTTACTACCTTTGAGCATCAGGCGGCAGCAGCAGCCGAACTGGATCGTGAAGAAGAATTACAAGAAGTTTTTCCGGCCGGACTTTTCTTTTTGAACCCCCAAGGACAATTCCTTGCCGGACGTCCTTCACCAGATTTTTTGAAACGCAAATTTCAAGCACAACCGCTCTTTTTTCGTCATCATAAGGTTGTTGGCGATGTCTATATTTCAGAAGTCTTTTCGCTGAACTCTCTCCCTGAGCCCCTGCTGCTTTTTTCGGCTCCCGTCCATGACCTGCAAGGCAGAGTTACCGGTTATATTGCCGGCGGGATCAATCTGCTGCATAAAGATTTTCTCGGTCGCCTTCCTCAGATGACATTGGGCCAGAAAGGCTACCTTTACCTCTATGATGATACCCGAAGATTGTTGATTCACCCTGACCCCGAAAGGATTATGAAGCAGGATGTTCCTCTGGGAGCGAACAAGCTTTTTGATGCCGCACTGAAAGGGTTTGAAGGTACGGGATATACGGTTAATTCGCGGGGCTTGAAGGCTCTGGCCAGTTTTTACCAGGTTCGTAATGCCGATTGGATTCTGGCCGCAAATTATCCTCTTGAAGAAGCTTACGCACCAATCAGGCAGGGGCGTGGTTTTTTTTGGGGGGCTCTGGTTCTTGCTGGTGCTGTCAGTCTGTTGGTTGTTTGGCCCCTGGCCCGGCAATTAACCGCACCGCTGGAAAATTTGACCCGTCAGATTCGTGAGATAGGGCAGGGAGAGATGGGGTCACCGCCGCTCCCCTTACCTAAAATTCGTGAATTAAGAGATCTTGCCGAGGCTTTTAACCGGCTACAGGCCGATCTTCAGCAAAAAAAGATTCGGATTTCCGAACAACAGAACTTTTCCGAAAGCCTTGTTTCAAGCTCTGCTCTGCCCTGCTTCGTGATTGATGCGCAACATCAGGTTCTGCTTTGGAATCGGGCCTGTGAAGAGTTGACCGGGGTGAAAGCCGCAGAGATTATCGGCACTCGCAATCATGGAATTGCTTTCTATAAGACAGATCGCCCTTGTCTGGCAGATCTGATAATCGATCGGGATGAGTCACCTTACCATCACTACCCGGCATGGCAAGAATCAAAGATGGTCGAAAATGGTTTACAGGCCGAGGGTTGGTTACCGAATCTGAATGGCAAGAAAAGATATCTTTTTGCCAATGCAGCTCCCATCTTTAATCGTGAGAGTCAATTGGTTGCGGTTATCGAAAACATCGAGGATTTGACGGAAGCGCGGTTGTCGCACGAAGAAACAGCCGAAGCTTTTTCGGTTCTTCAGGCGACGTTTGAGGCGACTGCGGACGGATTGGTTGTCGAAGATACCGAGGGCAAGGTTTTGCGTTATAACCGTCGAGCGTTGCAGATGTGGCGTTTGGAAGGTGAAGAACAGTTGATACGCAACAAAAAGCAATTGGCCTGTCGCGTGTTGGCGCAGGTTTGTGATCCACGTTCGTATCAGGAGCGATTGCGCCAGATTCAGGAAAATTCTGGTGGAGAGAGCTTTGATACGCTCGAGTTTAAAGATGGTCGTGTTTTTGAACGCTATTCGAGGCCGCAGATTTTGAATGGAACTGTTGTGGGACGTGTCTGGAGCTTTCACGATATCAGCCAGAGACGTGAACTGGAGAATCGCTTACAGCAAGTTCAGAAAATGGAGGCGGTTGGGCAGCTGGCCGGTGGTGTTGCCCATGATTTCAATAATTTGTTGACAGTAATCAATGGATACAGTGCTCTGTTGGCTGAATCTGCTAATCTGGATGAGAAGGAACATAAAATCGCAGAACTGGTTTTGCAGGCGGGAGAAAAAGCAGCCGATCTGACCGGGCAGTTACTGGCATTTGGAAGGCGTCAGTTGCTTAAACCACAGGTGCTTGATCTCAATGCGCTGATCAGACGCAATGAAAAGATTCTGCGGCACCTATTGCGTGAAGATATGGAGATCAGCCTCAGCCTTGCCAGTGATCTGGGAATGATCAAGGTTGATCCGACACAGCTTGAGCAGATTCTCATCAACCTGGTGGTCAATGCTCGGGACGCAATGGTTTCAGGCGGGCGGCTCAGCATTACCACCAGTGATGTCTTTTTGGATGATGATTTTGTCCGCCGCCACCCAGGTTCAATCGGGGGACAATATGCCCTGTTGAAAATATGTGATCAAGGGTGTGGCATGTCTGTTGCGCTGCAAGAACGTATCTTTGAGCCTTTTTTCACCACCAAGGAAAAGGGGCGTGGGACTGGTCTTGGTTTGGCCACGGTCTATGGCATTGTCAAGCAGAGTCGTGGTTATTTGCGCCTTGAATCTGAGGTTGGAAAAGGAAGCTGTTTCTATGTGTATCTGCCTCTGACTGAGGAAGATCTTCTTCCCGCAGATGGTCAGGAGATAGAGCGTGTCAGGGGAAGCGAAAAGGTTCTTGTGGTTGAAGATGAGCATTCGGTTCTGGATCTGGTGGTAACGGCACTGACTGATGCCGGTTTTCAGGTGACAGGAGTTACTGGAGGGAGCCAGGCTCTTGAAGCATTCAATCTCGAATCGGGGCATTTCGACCTGTTGTTGACTGATATGGTGATGCCTGAGATGAATGGTCAACAACTTGCGTTTCTTCTTGGATCAAAGAATCCTCAAATGAAGGTTCTGTATATGTCGGGTTATGGCGAGCAGCACTTTGAGGAATTTGATCAAAATACCCGCCTGCTGGTGAAGCCCTTCACTCCCGATGCCTTATTGTCGAGTGTTCGAGAGGCACTTGGTTCGACAACCCGCACATCCGGTGGAGAGGGATCAGGCTAACGCAGAAAGAGACTGCTTCGCGCTTTCCTTATGCCACCCAGGCCTGTTACTCTTTGTTCTGAAAGTGACCTGATCGTTTTTGCTGGGTGTTTTTTTAATGCTGTGGTTAGAAGTGTTGAGGGTTTATAGCTTCTTATGTTGAACTTGCGCACCCGTCTTTTGCTGCTGCAATTTTTGACCGTTGTTATCACGGCATTGCTGCTCAGTATTGGCAGTTCCCTGTTGTTCGTTTCCTCTCATGAAAAACTGCAGAAACGTCATCTGATTCATCTGGCGAAAGAGGGTGCCAGAGAAACGGCAACCTTTCTACAAAAGCTGTCGCGGCATGTGTCCGGATTTGCTGAGAAAAGTCTGAGTCGGAAAACGGCAAAAAAACCATTTGAAAAAAAATTTCAGAAGGCTTTTGTCTCACTGACCAAGGGCGCAGCAGTTGTCAGTCTGCTCGATTCACAGGGCAATGAGATCCTTAAATTGGTGGATGGCAGGCAGACCCAGATTTTTTATAATTACCTTTACGATTCCGTTGTTCAGCAGTCGCGACGCCAGCCAAATCAGGTTCAGGTTGGAGCCCGTCTGCAGGATCCTCAATTCGGAGAGCCGACGCTGAGTCTGGCGTACAGTCGTGTTGATAGCTTCAGCAATGAGTTTGCAGGAACCCTGCTGTTAACTATTCCACTGCAAAAGGTAGAAAAAAAACTACTTGCTATTGCCAAGGACGATGACGCTTCACTGGCTCTTGTTTCGGCACAGGGTGAATTACTGACCTATAAACGCTCTGAACAGACGTTTCAACAATTGCCATTCAAGGTTGGAACCCATCCCGTTCGCCAACGTCTGTTCAATGAAGACCTGATGCTGGTTTCTAATCCTGTTGTCGGTGATGATCTGCGGGTGCTGGCTCTGGTACCCTGGCAAATTTATCGTGCAGAGATCTATGAACAGCGGTGGCTGGCGGTTGCCGTCTGCCTGCTGGTAACTCTGTTGGGGGCCGGATTCTCATGGAAAATCACAAGTTTATTGACCCGTAATGTCGATCAACTGGTTGGTTTTGCCGAGCGTGTTGGCCAGGGTGATTACGGCTATCAGTTACCGCTTGATTCGTATGATGAGTTTAATCGTCTTAACAATGCGTTTAACCGGATGGTGGCAGATCTCAATCGTCACCGTCGGTCACACGATTCCTTACAAAAAATTATTGAAACTATCATTGATCCTTTGATTGTTACGGATCGATCAGGATTTATTGTCCAGGTCAATCATGCCACTCTTGAGTTGTTTTCCTGTGATGCTGCCCTGGTGATCAATCGGCCGCTTGCCGATCTGTTTTCATCGCCACCGGTTGTTTTACAACGAGCGGAATTTGCCCAGGGGTTACTGAGTTCTCCGGTGAGCAATCTGGAAACAAAAATTAAAAACAATCAGGGTATAGAGATTGCGGTGTTGTTTTCAAGTGCTCCTGGTGGATTTGAGGCGGAAGGGTTTGGCGTTGTCTGTATTCTCAAGGATATTACGGAGCTTATTGCCGTGCGTGATGCACGTGAACAGGCATTGATTCAAGCTGAAAATGCTCGACGGCGTATCGATGTTATGCTGCGCTCAGTGCCAGATGGTTTGGTTGTGACTGATCAGAAGGGGCGAATTCTATTAATGAATCCACCCGCAGAAAAGTTGCTGGGATCTGATTCCACAGGATTGGTCAGCGACCTGGCCCGGCAACTTTTTGATGAAAGTGACACGATGGGACGAGTTATCGATATCCCGTTAACTCCGAATGGAGGCCCTCTCAAAGTTATGCAGGTTAATGCTTCTGAAGTGCGAGATAGTCAAAACAGAGTCAGTGGTTTGGTGATGCTGTTGCGAGATGTTTCGCGAGAACGGAGTATGGAACAACTGAAAAATGAATTTATTTCAACGGCCGCACATGAATTGCGAACGCCCTTGACCTCAATACTTGGTTACAGTGAGTTGATGCTTGAACCGGCCAATAAAGATCGATTCAGTCCCTCTGAGCAACAGGAGTTTTTGCAGGAAATTTTGAGTCGGGCAGAGGCCCTGTCTCATTTGATAGATGATCTGCTTAGTATCAGTCGGATCGAATCGGGCCAGCCGCTGACCATGGAAATTGCTCCGACCGATATTGCCCTGGTGTTGGAACAGGTGGTGAAACAGTTTCGCCTTACTTCTGAGAGCCATCGATATGAATTGTCCTTGCAGCCGGTCTCTGGTGAAGTTGTTGCTCAGGTTGATGCAAGTCGCTTGCAACAGGTCCTGGAAAATCTGCTTAGCAATGCGGTAAAATACTCCGAGGAGGGGAGTCTGATTTGTATCCGGGGAGAAAATTGTCAGGAGTTTTATCGAATTGTCGTTGAGGATGAGGGAATTGGTATGGCTCCCGAACAGATTGAGCGAATTTTTGAACAATTTTATCGAGTCGATTACAGTAATACCAAAACCAGTGGTCTGGGTATCGGGATGAGTATCGTCAAGCAAATTATTGAAGGGCATGGTGGGCAGATCCAGATTGACAGCCAGCTGGGAAAAGGAACCCGGATTGAGATTTCATTGCCCCTGACGTGATCTTTTTGGGGGACCTGTTGACGGTTCAGCCGATGCCTTTATCTTTGAAAAAAGAGCTGTAATTTCCGTCAACCTCAACGATATGTTGCAGTAACCATTCGCGAAGAAAGTTGAAAAGCTGTAAAGGGAGTTGAGGGTTGTTTTGATCCAGTTGTTCCTTGAACGCACTGACTTTTTTACGTAGGTCGGCATGTTTTTCGCGATGATCTGCCAACTCGGGGTAGTTGTGGTCAGCCATCAACTGTTCTTCGTGGGCAAAATGGACTTCGGCATAATCGACCAGATCATCGATGATTGATGATAAAGATTGATCGCCCTCTTTGCTGCGAATCACTTCGTAGAGGCGATTGATTTTTGTCACCAGATTCTGATGTTCGGTGTCGAACTCGCTGATGCCGGTTGCATAGCAGTCTTTCCATTCAATAATAGCCATTTGATGACCTCCCGGAGTCGTTGCTTACTCAATAGTCATACGATTGCGTCCAGCACTTTTACTGCAATACATCAACTGGTCGGCACGTTTGAGAAGGCTTTGATTGCTGTCCTCCGAGCGAACCAGTGTGGCACCAATGGAGACGGTGATGTTTTCCAGTTGATGCTGAAGTGGTACGAAGGTTTTTTCGACCAGAGCAAGACAGCGGTTACCCACAATTGCCAAACCTTTCTTATCAATGTTACGGATAATACAGATAAATTCCTCTCCCCCCCAGCGTCCCACCAGATCAAAGGGACGCGCTGCGGATTGCAAGGTCTTGGCAACATTTTTAAGGGCCAGATCACCCACCTCATGACCAAATCGATCGTTAAACTGTTTGAAATGATCGATATCCATAAACAAGAGGCCAAAAGACAGGCCATAGCGTGTCATCTCTTCAAAACGAGCAGAAAGCTCCGTTTCAATATAATGTCTATTGGCCAACTGAGTCAGTTGATCAAGCAAGGCAAGTCGTTCGAGTTCCTGAATTCGTTGGTGATTGGCAGTTTTGTCGGAGGTGTCAGTAAACAGCTCGGCGACACCAATGATTTCGCCGGTTTGGTCACGTAGTGGCAGGGCCCGGACTCGCACAGAAACTCGGTGTCCATCTTTGTGGTGGAGATAAACGTTAACTTCGTGGGGTTTCTTATCTTCAAGACAGGCGGTCAGAGGACAATGAGTTTCGCATAGAACCTGACCGGAATCATTGACATGAACCAGAATGTTGTCGGCGCAGCAGGAGCCGATAACTTCTGAGGCCGGATATCCGGTGATTAGTTCGGCGGCTCGATTCCAGCGCGTGATCCGACGCTGACGATCGACAAAATAAACACCGTCACCCAGGTTTTCAAGCAGATCATCATAGTTAATGGACATGGGGTGTGTTACTCCAGATTAACGTTGCAACAAATTTTAGCGGACAAAGAGATAGTTGCAACCTGGAAACACGATTGATATCAGTTTATCTGGATAATTCTGCCGTCTTTGATCTGGAGTTGGAAGAGAACCTTGTCCGCTTCGCCGGTAAAGTCGAAGCTGGTTGCTCCCGTGACTCCGGGGTAGTTTTTGAGGTTGGCGATTGCCTGACGGAAGCTGGATCGGTCTGTGACCTCTGGTTTGTCAAGCAGGGTAAAGAGGATGTTTGCCGAATCGAAAGCCTGAGCTTCGAGAATTGAGGGCTCTTCACCATAGGTTTCAACGTAAAGATCGATGAAGTCCTTGACGAAGGGATAGGGGCTGTCAAGAAAGAAACCATCGACAAAAACAGCGCCTTCAACATAACGACCGGCCAGACGTAACAGATCAGGAGAGTTCCAGCCGTTAATCCCCAGCAACGGGAGACCTTCAATCCCGTAAAAAGCCAGCTGCGGAGCAATCAAGCTGACGCGATCAGCGTAATCCGGAAGAAAAAGTGCGTCGAAGGTTGTGGCCGGGTAATCAGGCTGGTCAGGGACAAAAAGATCGTCCAACAGCTCTTTCTCCGTTTTCTGGCGGTAGTCATCCTTTTTATGTTCGGCAGATTTGCCCATCAGGTGCAGAATCTGAGCACGAAAATCATTGGCATCTTCAGGGTAGGTCTGTTCATCGATAACCAGTCCCCCCAGCTTAAGTACTTCTTCAGAAAAAAGCTCTGCCATCTCTCGTCCCAGTCGATTATCAGGAGCGAGAATCCCGAAGGAATGCAGACCTTTTTGTAAAATGGCATAGCGGGCCAGAGCCTGAGCCTGAAGCCTGGAGGTCAGAGAGTTGCGAAAAATATAAGGCCCGACTCCGGGGATTGTTGCCCGCTGTGAAAGCGCCAGCAGAGGGGTCTCATTCTTCTGGGCACTGGCCGCTGCTGCAATGGATGCCGACCCGGTCAGGGGGCCAAGAATGGCCATGACCCGCTCTTCATTGGCCAGGGTCGCAGCTGATTCTCGAGCCTTGGCCGGATCGCCTTCGGTGTCACGATAGATGACGCGTAGAGGCAGTTTGTTGCCATTGTGCAGTTGCAGAGCCAGTTCAATGCCCCTTTTTACCAGTTTTCCAAAAGGAGCATAGCGACCGCTCATCGGCAGCAGGACACCAATGGCATCATGCTGCAACCAACTTCCCTGGCTGAAGCGATCCATCAATTGAGCAGCCTCGTTGCGCCAGGGAAAAGAGACATCACTGGCAAGAATCAGCTGTAACTGCTGCAAGGCCTGCTGCTGGTCGCGATCGGCCAGAGACTTTCGCGCCAGTTGCAGACGTGCGTCCTGCCCGATGGGGTCACCGTTGAACATGAAAGCAGCTTCGGTCAGCAGGCTTTTGTCGGATTGATCGACCAGAATCTTATGGACGGTTTGTAACAGCGCTTGACGATCCTTTGTCCCCGCAAGTGCCAAGTGGTAGAAGTAGAGGGCTCTGAGTGGTTCTTCCTGACGTTGATGTGCCAGGGCCAGGGCTTCAAACAGGTATTGTTGATCGGCCGGAGAAAAGGTCAGATTGACAAGAGGTTGCAGCAGAGCCAGCCCTTGTTCATTCTCTCCTGACATGATCAGGCTGTAGCCGATCAGCAGACGAACTTCGGCAGAACGCTCGGCGGGAGAAACACGCTCCAGGTAGAGCAGGGCGTCGGCATAACGTTTTTGGCGGAGAAAGATTCTGCCGAGGTAGGTATAGGCGTTTGGGGCCAGAGCGGAGTTATGGTGACGTAAAACAAAGCTGCGAAAGCGAGAAAGAGCCAGTGACAGGTCACCGTTACGGTAAGCCGTTTCTGCGGCGGCAAAATTTTCTTCTGTCTCTACCCGTTGGGCTGCAGTTTGATCCAGGGCAAATGAACCTGCAGGAATACCGGTTATGATGATCGAAACCAGCAACAGAAGCCGTAACAAAAATCGTTTCATACTGAAACCCCTGGGTCGGGTGCTAATGTCCGGTCAACCGAACAGTTCCTTGACCTTATCGAAAAAACCCTTGCCGAGCGGGTGAATATCTTCGCCACTGACAGCGGCAAACTCTTCAAGCAATTCACGTTGTCGAGCATCCAGCTTGGTTGGTACTTCAACCCGCAGGACGACCAACTGGTCACCACGGCCATATCCCTGGAGTGAGACAATCCCCTTACCGGTCAGTTTGAAAACCTTGCCACTTTGTGTGCCTGCCGGGACCTTGAGTGAAACCTTGCCTTCCAGGGTCGGGACTTCTATTTCACAACCGAGAGCTGCCTGGACGAAGGAGATTGGAACCTCACAGATAACATCCTGGCCTTCACGTTCAAAAATGGGATGATCTTCTACTGTAATGACAACGTAGAGATCTCCCGGAGGGCCACCCTGGCTACCCGCTTCACCTTCCCCGCTAAGTTTAAGCCGACTGTCAGTTTCAACGCCAGCAGGAATTTTGAGTGAAAGGGCTCTTTTTTTTCTGATCAGCCCTGTTCCACGGCAATCGGGACAGGGATCGGCAATAATTGTTCCTTCACCGCGACAGTCGGGACAGGGGCGGGTCATGGTGAAAAACCCCTGTTGGAAACGAACCTGCCCGGCACCACGACAGGTTTGACAGGTCTGGGCTTCTGTCCCTTTGCGGGCGCCAGAGCCACCACAGCTGTCGCAGGCCTGCTTGCGGGGGAGCTGCAAGTTCTTTTCTGCGCCGAAGGCGGCATCTTCAAATGAAATTGTCAGGTTATAGCGCAGATCATATCCCCGGCGACCTCTGGTCGCACGGCGAGAACCGCCACTGAAAATATCGCCAAAATATCACCGAAAATATCCTCGAATGGCGACCCGCCAAAATCAAACCCACCGCTTGAGAAGCCGCCACCGTTCATGCCAGCATGGCCAAACTGATCGTAGGTTGCCCGTTGCTGGGCATCAGAAAGTACGGCGTAGGCCTCAGACAGTTCCTTGAACTTCTCTTCTGCCTGTTTATCACCGGGATTTTTATCCGGATGATATTTGATCGCCAGGCGTCGATAGGCCTTTTTGATCTCGGTGTCACTGGCGTTTCGATTGACGTTGAGAACTTCGTAATAGTCGCGTTTTGCCAAAATCGAGTTTTCCCATAGCAGCGCCCGGCAGAATGAACTGCCGGGCTGGATAAGGCTTTAAATTCAGATTACAGGTGGAACAAATTATGGTTTTTTGTATTACTTCTTGTCGTCACCGACATCTTCAAACTCTGCATCGACCACATCATCACCACCATTGGACTCGGCACCTTCGGCACCGGGTTGGGTGTCAGCATACATGGTTTCGGCCAATTTGTGTGAAGCATGAGCCAGAGCTTCAGATTTTTGCTGAATACTGGCTGGATCTTCGCCTTCCATGGCTGTCTTCAGTTCGGCCAGAGCTGATTCGATATTGCCCTTGGTTTCACTGTCAATTTTTTCGCTGTGTTCCTTGAGGGCTTTTTCGGTGGTGTAAATCAGACCATCGGCCTGATTGCGCGCTTCGATCAGTTCACGTTTTTTCTGGTCGTCGACAGCGTGGGCTTCGGCTTCCGTGACCATGCGATCAATTTCTTCTTGCGACAGTCCACTCGATGCCGTGATCTGGATCGACTGTTCTTTGCCTGTTCCCAGGTCTTTGGCAGAAACATGCAGAATACCGTTGGCGTCGATATCGAATGTAACTTCAATCTGGGGAACACCGCGAGGTGCCGGGGGAATTCCAACCAGTTCGAAATTACCGATGGTCTTGTTGTCAACCGACATTTCACGCTCACCCTGCAGAACGTGAACCGAGACGGCAGGCTGGTTGTCAGCCGCAGTCGAGAAAACCTGACTTTTCTTGCAGGGCACCGTTGTGTTTTTCTCGATCAGTTTGGTCATGACACCGCCGAGGGTTTCGATGCCCAGAGAGAGTGGTGTAACGTCAAGCAGCAGAACATCCTTGACATCGCCGGTCAGAACGCCACCCTGAATGGCGGCACCGATGGCAACAACTTCATCGGGGTTAACCCCTTTGCTGGGATCTTTGTCGAAAATCTCCTTGACGCGCTCCTGAACGACAGGCATCCGTGACATGCCGCCAACCAGCAGGACTTCATTGATATCATTGGCAGAAAGTCCGGCATCCTTGAGCGCCATCTGGCAGGGGGCCACCAGTTTATCGATCAGATCAGAGCAGATGCTTTCAAGTTTGGCCCGTGAAAGCTTGATGTTGAGGTGTTTAGGGCCACTTTGATCTGCAGTGATAAAGGGCAGGTTGATGTCGGTTTCCATTGAGGATGACAGTTCGATCTTGGCTTTTTCTGCGGCTTCCTTGAGGCGCTGCAAAGCCATTTTGTCGCTGCGCAGGTTGATTCCCTGATCCTTGTGGAATTCGTCAGCAACATAGTCGATGATTCGCTGGTCGAAGTCCTCACCACCGAGAAAGGTATCACCGTTGGTTGACTTGACCTCAAAAACACCATCACCCAGCTCAAGGATTGAGATATCGAAGGTTCCACCCCCGAGGTCGAAGACTGCGATGGTCATTTCCTCTTTTTTGTCCAGACCGTAAGCCAGTGCCGCAGCAGTCGGCTCGTTGATGATCCGCTGTACGTTGAGACCGGCAATCTTGCCGGCATCTTTGGTTGCCTGGCGCTGTGAATCGTTGAAGTAGGCCGGGACGGTAATGACCGCATCCGTGACATCTTCGCCCAGATAGTCTTCGGCGGTCTGTTTCATCTTTTGCAGAATCATGGCCGAGATTTCCGGTGGGCTGTATTTTTTGTCGCGCACTTCGACCCAGGCATCACCATTTTCGGCACCAATGATTGCAAAAGGACTGACTTCCATATCCTTTTTGACCTGTTCCGAATCGAACTTGCGCCCGATCAGACGTTTGATTGCAAACAAAGTGCTTTCAGGATTGGTGACAGCCTGACGTTTTGCCTGCTGCCCAACAAGCCGCTCACCACTTTCAGCAATTGCCACCATCGAAGGTGTTGTCCGGGCACCTTCCGAGTTGGCGATAACAACCGGTTCGCCACCCTCCATAACCGCCACGCACGAGTTTGTGGTGCCGAGATCAATACCGATAACTTTACCCATCTTCTGTTCCTCCTTAAACCTTAATCCGAGCCTTGAGGCCTGTGTTTTATTGAGTTACCCCTGGGTTTCACCGTCATTTTCTGACGGCTCGGGGGTTTTTTCCTGTTCATTTTCGGGTTGTGGCGCTTTGGCAACCATCACCAGTGCCGGCCGGAGCAGGCGGTTGTTCAGCAGATAACCTTTTTGCATCTCCTGGGCGACATGGTTGACCGGGACTTCTGTGGTTTCAAGCTGTCCCATCGCTTGATGATGAGCCGGGTCGAAAACCTCGCCCAAAGACGACAGGGCTTCGACACCAAATTTTTGCAGAACACTGCTGAATTGCTCAAGGGTCATCTCGACCCCTTCGAGCAATCCGCTTCCGTCACTCTGATCACCTGCATGTTCGACAGCACGTTCGAGATTGTCAATGACCGGCAGGATTTCACGCAGGATATTTTCGTTGCCAAATTTGGCAATATCTTCCTTTTCGCGCTGATTGCGTTTACGCAGGTTGTCCATTTCGGCCAGCGCACGCAGATAGAGTTCTTGATTATTCCGCGCTTCTTCGCGTGCGGCCTCAAGTTCTTCATTCAGGCCATTTGCAGACCCTGCCGATTCTTCTGCGGTCTCAACCGACTCGGCAAGCTCTTCCTGCAATTCCGCGGGGATTTCGATTTCAGGGCCAAGGTTGTCGGTCAGTTCCTCAATCTCGGCCAAATCTTCAGCAGACAACTCCTTGTTGTCGCGCACTTTTTTCTTTTTAGCCACCTTGCACAAACTCCTTTTTAAGATTCCCGATCCAGAATACGACTGACCAGACTGGCCGTAAAGTCAACGATCGGAATCACTTGTGAATAATTCATTCGGATCGGACCGATAACACCAAGGGTTCCGACAGCCCCCTTATGCCCGGAAAAGGGCGCTGCAATCAGACTGCACCCTTCAATTTCGGCGTGGGAAGATTGGCTGCCAATAAAGATTTGTACACCACGAGCGGCCTGGCTGCAGTCAAGCAGATCAATCAATTGCTGTTTGCTTTCCAGGGTCCGCATGATCTTCATCATCGAATCGGGCGAGGTAAACTCGGGCTGCTCGAGCATATGTGAGGTTCCTGCTACGTAAACCTGCTCGGCGATATCTCCCTGCAGGGCCTGATCTGAAAGTTCAAGCGCCTGTTTTTGTAGTTTGTTCAGACGACTTTGTTCTTCATGCAACTCGACCGCAATCCGTTCGCGAACCTGAGTAATGGTCATTCCGGGCAGACGATGGTTCAGATAGTTGGTAATGGATTCAAGTTCGCGCTGACTGAAATCGATTCCCGGCTCAATGACCTTGTTTTGAACCAGACCAGATTCAGAAACGAAAATAACCAGCAGCCGACCCTTGGAAAGACGCACAAATTCAATTTGGCGGAAGACGGTCGAATTGAAGCGAGGGGCCATGACCAGACCGGTGTAACGCGAGATGCCCGACAGCAGGTGACCAACCTCCTGCATGACGTCCTCCATACTTTTGCCTGCAAAACGTGAATCATCTTCCAGGCTGCTGCGAAATTCTGTCGGGAGATCTCGCACCTTCAGCAGGGATTCAACGTAGTATTGGTAGCCTTTTTCTGTCGGGATACGCCCCGCCGAAGTGTGTGGAGAGATCAGAAATCCCATCTCTTCAAGATCCGCCATGACATTACGGACCGTTGCCGGAGACAGGTCAAAGGCGTGCCGTTTGGTTATGGCACGACTTCCGACCGGTTCGGCGGTCTGAATATAATCCTCGACAATGGCTTCGAGGATATTCTGGCTACGATCATTCAGTGGTACACCCATCTGTTGCTACCCGCAGTCAAGGGTCCTTGGATCAAATTAGCACTCAACACAAGCGAGTGCTAATAGAAGGTAGCAACCACTCAGACCTTTGTCAAGTTGATATGCGCATCAGAGAAGAACTCTGTCAGGGTGTCAGGATGTCGCTGATCAGGTGGTCGTAGAGCAACCAGGAATCAACCGTAAAAAACCAGCGGTCAGCCTGCTGTTGCAGGGAGGGCCGAAGGCGTTCAAAGGCTTTGGGGAAGGCCGCTTTTGGTGACAAGCCAAATTGCTTTATGAAGTCCGTATTATTGATCCCGTCGCGGGTGCGTAGAGCCAGATAGAGGGTTTCTGACATCGCCTGCCTGCGAGTAAATTCTTCGACCAGTTCAGCGGGGTTTTGTCGGGCTGCAAGTTTCTGCTGGTAGTGAATCAGATCGGCAGGGATGGCAAAGCGTCGGCCATAATCTGAGGCATCAAATCCATGAGCTCCAGCGCCAGCAGCCAGGCAGGTTTTGCGTTGCCAGTAGGCCTGATTATGCTGACAACGATATCCGGGGCGGGCAAAGTTGGATATTTCATAATGCTCAAAACCTGCGTCGGTCAGACGCTGGTCAAGCAACAGGTAGCTCTGGGCGTAGAGTTCTTCATCAATTTCCCTGACCTGCTTTTGGTCGACTCTGTGCTGGAGCGGGGTTCCCGGTTCAATACTCAGACCGTAAATGCCGACATGCTCCGGATTCAGTTCAAGCACTTGGGAGATCTCCTGTTCGAGATCATGGCTGGTTTGTCCTGGCAGGGCAAAAATAAGGTCGAGAGAAAGGTTGTTGAACCCGGCAGCACGAGCTTGTTTAAACATGGACACGGCTTGTGTGGCACAATGTTTACGACCAAGAAAACGCAGAAACTGATCGTTGAAACTTTGAATCCCCAGTGACAGGCGGTTGATTCCGAGTGCCAGGTAGGCATCAAGGGTTGCCCGGGTCAGAGTCGCCGGATTGGCTTCGAGAGAAATCTCGATTTGTGGATCAAAAATAAAAAGACTGCGGCAAGCATCAAGGATTGTCTCAACCTGTGCCGGGCTGAGGAGTGAAGGAGTTCCGCCGCCAAAGAAAATGGTATCAAGTTTGGTCGGTTGTTCTGCGGCAATCAGCCGTAGGTTGCTGACCAGCAGATGGTGCCAGGTGTCGAGTTGGTTACCAACAGGAGGTGCAGAAAAAAAATCGCAATAGGAGCATTTTTGACGGCAGAACGGGATATGCAGGTAGAGTCCGGCCATTTGGTCAGTTGGGGTCAGAGCCGAAAAAGGCAGGGCCGCCACAAGGGCGGCCCCGACGTAAATCGTGCCAGGGGTAACTTCTGGCAGGTAAATCAATGGTTGAAAACATTCATCAGGTCGGCATTGAACCAGAGGTGAACCCAGATACTGGCAATGTAACCCAGGGCAATGGCCCAGGTCCACTTCATGTGCTGACCAAAAGTATAGACGCCACGAGCGGTTCCCATCAGGCCAACTCCAGCCGCACTGCCGATAGAAAGCAGGCTGCCTCCGACTCCGGCGGTGAGGGTGACCAACAGCCATTGGCCGTGAGACATATGTGGATTCATGGTCAAAACAGCAAACATGACCGGAATATTGTCAATGACCGCAGAAAGAACCCCCACCAGGGTATTGGCCCAGGTCGGACCGAGGTCGAGATAGAAAAAGTTCGAGGTCAGGGCCAGGTATCCAAACTGAGACAGGCCACCAACACACAGGATGACGCCATAGAAGAACAGCAGCGTATCCCACTCGGCTTTGGCAATTTTGCGAAACAGATCGAACCCGACTGGCGGATGCTCGCCTTCGGCCAGGTCATGACCAATAACGTCAAGGGGAGAGTTGCCACGAAAATCCCGTTGTTCCCTCTTTTTGAGGTAGAAGGCAAAGAAGGACAGATATCCCAGTCCCAGCATCATACCAACGGCAGGCGGCAAGTTGAGAAACTGATGAAACGAGACCGCAGTAACGATGGTCATTAAAAAGAGAAACATGATTCGTTTGGCCCCATATTTCATCTGGACCGCTTCGCCATGTGCCTCGGGGCGTTCTTTGGCAATTGTCAGGCTCATGATGATGGCAGGGATCAGCCAGTTGACCAGAGACGGCAGGAAGATATCGAAGAATTCGACAAATTGTACCTGACCCTTTTGCCAGACCATCAGGGTAGTAATGTCGCCAAAGGGAGAGAAGGCTCCTCCGGCATTGGCCCCGACAACAACGTTGATACAGGCGACAACGACAAACTTTTTGTTGTCCCTGGCAACGGCCATAACCACAGCTCCCATCAGCAGGGCGGTGGTGAGGTTGTCGGCTATCGGAGAAATCAGAAATGCCAGTAAGCCCGTGATCCAGAAAACCGTGCGCAGGGTGAAACCTTTAAGAACCAGCCAGGAGCGCAAGGCCTGAAAAACATTCCGTTCAGTCAGGGCATTGATATAGGTCATTGCCGAAAGCAGGAACAGAAAGAGTTCGCCATATTCGACCAGGTTTTGCCGGATGGCAATTTCAGGGGAATGATGATCGCCCAGGGCTCCGTAGGTGAGGGCGACCAGAATCCAGATAACCCCCGCAGCGACCATGACGGGTTTACTTTTACGCAGATGGATTTTTTCTTCCATGATGACCAGCGCATAGGCACAGATAAAGATGATCAGTGCCAGGTAACCAAATGCGGTGTTGGCCAGTTCGGTGTTGATCTTTACCCCTTCACTTGCGCAGGCAAGGGAAGTGAATAAGGTCATTGGCAGCAACAGAAGACCCAGTTTTTTCATGCTCTCTCCTCTTTCATTAAAAATTGACCAGTTTATGGTCGCAAGCTATCTTTGTTATCGCCCGATAATCATTTTTAGCTTTCTATCATCGGGGGGGAGAAGGGTCAAGAAAAACCGGGATTTTACAGGCTTGTCGCCTGCTGACAGGCGGCGTATACTCGTTTGACAGCCGACCGCGCATGTTGTTTGAAATGCGGACTATAACGTTTTTCTACTTGATTTGGATTTCGCAGATGGCAAAAAAAATTCAGGCATCAATTGTTCAGTTCAACATTAAATCGGGAGAGATCGAACAGAACCTTCAGGCAGCGACCACCGCCCTGGTACGGGTCGCCAAAAGAGGTGCACAGCTGGCTGTTCTCCCTGAAATGTGGAGCTGTGGTTATGACTACCGAAATCTGACCGAACTGGCGGCGCAGAGCCCGCAGGTGCTGGAACGTTGGCAACAGACCTGCCATGAGACAAGGCTGGTTTCTGTTGGCAGCCTGCCCGAGTTGGATGAGGGCCATATTTACAATACGGCCTATGTCATCGACCGGGGAGAGCTGGTGGGTCGCTATCGTAAATTACATCTGTTTTCGACCATGCTTGAAGATCGCTTTCTGGCGGCGGGAAATCAGGCGCTGGTTGCCGAGACATCCCTTGGCAAGCTGGGGATTGCCATCTGCTACGACCTGAGATTTCCGGAACTTTTTCGTAAGCTGGCCCTTGAGGGTGCAGAAATCATCTGTCTGCCTGCAGAGTGGCCCAAACCGCGCCAGGAACATTGGCTGGCCTTGCTGCGCGCACGAGCCATCGAGAACCAGCTTTTTATTGTGGCGGCCAACTGTTGCGGAATTCAGGGTAAACTCGATTTCTTTGGTTTGAGTCAGCTGATTTCTCCGTTGGGCAAGGTTCTGGCTCTGGCGGACGAGACTGAAACCGAACTGGTGGCTGAATTCGATTTTGCAGAAATGGAGCAGTATCGAAAGCATATCGATACCCTGGGCGACCGGCGGGGGGATGTTTACGGGACGCCTTAAAGATTGGGCGTTTGGTTCTGGACGTTTGGCATGGGGTTTTCCCCCGGGGGTGAGAACCTGACACCAGATGTTGATTTCGATTTTATTCTGAGAGAGGCTGGGCATCCCGTCGATATTGCAAGGGAACCTCATTGAGGCTGTCGGCAAATTGCAGAGCCCCATCAGAATCGACATAGAGATAACGCGGTTGTTTAGATGTTTTCCGTGGTTCTTTTTGAGGAGAGGTCTGGCGGTTGGCAGTAATTGTTCGGCCGACCGGATCAGTACCTGCCAGTCCCAACAGCCGTCCCCGGAAATCAACGTAAAAGTTATGAACCTCTACATAGCCGGGAATCGGTAAATTGACTCGTAACAGCACCTGGTCGATTGCTGTCAAAACAAGAAGAAAAAAGAGGCCCCAGAGGAACCAGCGCGTCATTTTGAACATGGTGTTCCCTATTAAGCCAACCCTGAAGGGTCAGCGGAAAAAGTGTCCACATACTACCCGCACCTTGCCGACGAACTCAAGTTCGGATTAAATTTGGACCGGGTTTCTTTTTGCCTGACGCTGTGGTAGAAAACCAGCTGTTTGCTTTTAAAACCCCCGGGAGTTCTGATTTCAATGAGTTCACAAAACTTTGACATTATTATCATTGGTGGTGGTCCGGCCGGAATGACCGCCGGTCTTTATGCCTCGCGTGCCGAACTGAAAACCCTGCTGGTCGAAAAGATGATCATGGGTGGGCAGATGATGACAACCACCAAGGTTGAAAACTGGCCTGGTTATCCCGGCGGGATTGATGGCCCTGAATTGATGGCCCGTTTTCAGGAACACTGTGTAGAGTTCGGTCTGGAAACAACAACGGGCGAAGTGGAGAAAATCGAAGACCTTGGCGACAGGAAGCGTTTGCAGATAGATGGCAAGGAATACCTGTGCAAGGCTGTGATTGTTGCGACCGGAGCCAATCCGCGCAAGCTTGGCGTTGCGGGAGAAGAAGCCCTGGTTGGCCGGGGGGTTTCCTATTGCGCAACCTGCGATGGCGCTTTTTTCCGGAATGTTCCGATTGCGGTGATTGGTGGTGGTGATACCGCCGCTGAAGAGGCCCTCTTTTTAACCCGCTTTGCCAGCAAAGTCTATATGGTTCACCGGCGTGACGAGTTACGGGCGACCAAAATTCTGCAAACCCGAGTGCTGGAGAATGAAAAAATTGAAATGATCTGGGATTCGGTTGTCACCGGGCTTGAGTCAGACAATACGGGGCTGACCGGAATTCAGGTTGAAAATGTCAAAACGGGGCAGGAGCGACAACTTGAGGCCGTTGGCTTGTTTGCCGCCGTGGGGGTGACACCGATTACCGGGTTTCTGGGAGGCCTTGTTGCCCTTGATGTTGCCGGTTATATCAAGGCCGGAGAAGATACCCATACGTCGGTTCCCGGTATCTACGCCGCAGGAGATTGTCGGACCAATGTCTTAAAACAGGTTTCAACCGCGGTCGGTGACGGTGCCGTTGCCGCCACCCAGGCGGAGAAGTACATCTCTGAACTGTGAGGAGTTAGGCGTAAAGGCTCATGGGAAGAGTTTTTGACTTCCCTCCTTACTCTTTACGTCTCACACCTCACGATGAATTCAAATGGAGGGGGTTCCATGCTGGCTAAAGTGACATCCGGCGCCTTGATCGGAATCGATGCCTATCCAGTAGAGGTTGAAGTCGATATCGCCCAGGGCTTGCCGCAATTCTCGACCGTCGGTTTGCCCGAAGGGGCCGTCAAAGAAAGCAAGGATCGCGTCAAAAGTGCGATCAAGAACTCCGGTTACGATTTTCCCACCCGCCGCATTACCATCAATCTTGCTCCAGCAGATATCCGCAAAGAAGGTGCTGCCTTTGATTTGCCGATTGCCATCGGCATTCTCAGTGCGACCGGTCTGGTTGACGCCAAAGCCCTCGAAAACTTCGTACTGATGGGAGAGCTCTCTCTGGATGGCCGGGTCAAGGCCGTACATGGGGTTTTGCCTGTGGCTGTTGCTACCCAAAAATGGCAAAAAAAGGCATTAATTCTGCCTGAAGAAAATGCTGCCGAAGGGGCTGTCGCCAAAGGTCCAGAAATCTATGCCGTCAAGGACCTTGGTCAGGTGGTGGCGTTGATCAATGGTGAGATTGAAATCCCGCCTTATTGTTGCGAGGGAGATCCGGGCGAACAGTCGTTTCCTGGAGGGCAGGATGACTTTTCGGAAGTCCGTGGTCAAGAGCAGGTAAAACGTGCTCTTGAGGTGGCCGCTGCCGGTTCGCATAATATTTTGATGAGTGGCCCACCCGGAAGCGGCAAGACCATGCTTGCCCGGCGTTTGCCAACAATTTTGCCCGACTTTTCCTTCGCCGAAGCTCTGGAAACGACCAAGATACATTCAGTGGCCGGGTTGTTGTCGAACCACGATGCCCTGGTCCGGCAACGTCCCTTCCGTTCTCCGCACCACAGTATTTCTGACGCGGGCTTGATCGGTGGTGGCAGTTATCCGCGCCCAGGCGAGGTGTCACTCGCTCACCGGGGAATTCTGTTTCTCGATGAATTCCCCGAATTCAAGAAAAATGTCCTGGAGATGTTGCGTCAACCCCTCGAAGATGGCCAGGTATCTATCAGTCGTGCGGCGCTCAGCTTGACTTATCCCGCCAATTTTATGCTTGTTGCGGCAATGAATCCCTGTCCTTGCGGCTTTAGGGGCGACTCAGCACACGACTGTACCTGCACCCCGCCAATGCTCCAACGCTACCGCAGCCGCCTCAGCGGCCCCCTGCTTGACCGCATCGACCTGCACATCGAAGTACCGCGTGTGCCGCACAAAGATTTGACCGATCAGTCCCCCGCCGAAAACAGCGCCACCATCCGTCAAAGAGTCAACCAGGCGCGCAAAATCCAGCACGACCGCCTGACGCCCTTCGGTCTCCACGCCAACAGCCAGATGCAGGCCCGGCATATCCGCCGCTTCTGCAAACTGGATGAAAAGGGCGATCAGCTCTTGGAGCAGGTGACTGATAAACTTGGACTCTCAGCTCGTAGCTTCACCCGTATCCTCAAATTGGCCCGTACAATTGCTGATCTCGCCGGAGTTAAGCAGATTCAGACAATCCATCTATCCGAGGCGATTCAGTATCGCGGGGTGGATCGGAAGTCGGGGTGAGGATTGCTGGACAGATAAAGAGGCTTTGTCGATTCCCCCCAATAAAATAGAGATTAAATAGCCTTTCTAATAAAAAATCTTGACATCTACGTGTTGCAAAAAGTAGGGTACAACACTGTTCTAATGAGAATAGTGCTGGGCCATGGATGGCGATAATGCATTGTTGGGGGGCATTATAGCGAGGGGATGAC
>JAJRWH010000026.1 GCA_024276935.1 Deltaproteobacteria bacterium | reverse complement strand
GGCAAAAAACCGGATCGGCCGCCTGAACTGCGAAAAACAGTTTAACTTCGACAATTTTCAGTTATCAAGGAACGCTCACCATCGCCGAATCAAACCGGTTTGGGGAGTGGTGTAACTCTAAACTTCAGGATTTGAGTTCTGGAACAGTCAAAACCAAGGTCACAATCGTCGGGACGCGCCCCGACAGGCGCCTTCCTTTTTGTCCAAGCCAACAAAAAGGAAGCAAAAAATGGCTTTTTTATTTCTGTTGCCAGGTTGCAGTAGCCATTGCAAGCGTTTGGGTAAAGCAAGAGCAGATAGGCTTCGATTCAGCTGCAAGCTGAAAGGCCCCGGCTCGCAAGCTCACACGGGCGAAACGGGAGCGGCGCTCCATTTATTGTTTCGGTAACAATGGGATCGACCCTTTGGTGCCCTGCCTTAACGGGAAGATCCCGGCAGTTATTTATATTGAGTCCACGGTGGCTACCGTTTAACCCGTTCGAGCGGCTTTTTGCTCGTCGGGGCCTTTTCTCTTTCAGGTTGATCAGTAAAACAATCTAAGTTGACCCACCCGACATTTACCAGTTCAACGCAGATCCGAAACAAAGCGACAGAAATAGAAGGCCATTTCTTTTGCTTGCATTTTCTTTGTGGCCTTGCAAAGAAAATGAAGTCGGCTCTCGGGCCGAAACCCGAGGGTTTTAGACTTGGTCTTGAACTTTAGAACAAAGGGACAGGCTCCAATCATGGAACCTGCCCCTTTAACAGTGAATCCACTAACGAAAAGTTATGGATTCTGGATATAGGCCCCTTTACGCGTATAGAACCACCAGTTCAGCACCAGGCAGACGAAGTAGAAGATGGCAAAACCGTAGAGGGCATATTCGGGGGTCGTGGCTTTGATCTGCTCGCCAAAAACCTTGGGAATAATGAAGGCACCATAGGCGGCAACTGCCGAGGTCCAACCCAATACCGGCCCGGCCTGTTCGGCATTGAAGATAATTGCGACCGAACGGAAGGTCGAACCATTACCGACTCCGGTGGCGGCAAAGAGAACGATAAACAGAATCAGAAAGGGGACAAAGACGGTTTCGGGAGTTTCTGACGCATAGGCCGTCTTCATAAAGTAGGCACAGCCGAGTGCCGAAGCGATCATGACAATCGAAACCCACTGGGTGACGATGGCACCGCCCAGCTTGTCGGCAATTTTACCGCCGACCGGACGAATCAGAGCACCGATAAAGGGTCCCATCCAGGCGAACATCAGGGCACTGGGACCGTTGGGGTTGACTGTGTTGTGCGTCATGACTCCGTCAACCATGATATGCGAGAAGCCGAAGATGACCTTGATCGACAGAGCAAAGGCTGCGGAATAGCCGATAAACGAGCCGAAAGTCATGGTGTAGATGATGGTCATTGCCCAGGTGTGTTTGTTGTTGAAAATCTGGTACTGGCGATCGAGATTTTCTCGCAGGCCCCCGCTGGTCAGATATTTCATGCCGAAGACGGTGGCGGCAATAACCAGTGGCAGGACAATCCATTTACTCAGCAGACCCAGCCCGACAGGAGGAGGCAACAACAGGTAAAGACCGGCGACTGCGGTGACGAATGCAATCAGCAGCAGGCCGATGATCATGGCAAAGGATTTACCGGTTGAGCCGAGATTGGGGGTGACCGTTTCGGTTTTGATGTTGTTCATGCCGAAAAAACCGGCGAAGGCCAGTGGAATCAGAAAGATCAACCAGATGTATCCGGCATTGTGAATATAGGTTTCGGTGCCTGCCGGAATCTTGCCGATCAGGGTGCCGCTGGTATTGATCAGGGTTTGGGGGGTGCCGCCAAACAGGCCGAAGGTCATCGCTAGAGGAATCAGGATCTGCATGGTGGTTACACCGAAGTTTCCAAGACCGGCGTTTAACCCGAGCGAGGTTCCCTGAACCTTTTTGGGAAAGAAAAAGCTGATGTTCGACATTGATGAGGCAAAGTTACCACCACCAATACCTGAGAGCAGTGCCAGCAGATAATAGATTTCAATGGGGGTCGCCCGATTCTGCAGAGCAAAGCCGGTGCCAACCGCCGGGATCATCAACAGGGCGGTAGTCAGAAAAATGGTGTTTCGACCACCGGCAATACGAATCAGGAATGAACTGGGAATCCGCAAGGTTGCGCCAGTCAGTCCGGCAATGGCCGAGAGGGTAAAGAGTTGGGACTGGCTGAAGGGGTAGCCCAGATTGATCATCTGGACAGTGATAATGCCCCAGTACAGCCAAACTGCAAAGCCGCAGAGCAGGCTGGGGATTGAGATCCACAGATTGCGGTTGGCGATCTTTTTTCCTTCGGACTCCCAGAACTGTTCGTCCTCGACATCCCACTTTTCCAGATTGATAGACATGATTGGTTACTCCTTTAAGGCGTCTTCGATGACAGAAAATTTGTCTTGTTCTATTTTTTGCATATCTTCAGGGTGTTTATTTTTCATCAGTTTCTGCACTGTCAGATGCAACCAGAGCAAACAAACCAGCGACAGACCGCACATGAAAATCCAGCAACTTGTCCATAATCCGGTCCATTCGAGCAGGTAGCCGAAGATGATCGGGCAGAAAAAGCCGCCCAACCCTCCAAGGACACCAACCATGCCACCGACGACCCCGACTTCATCGGGAAAGTAATCAGGGATCAACTTGTAAACTGCGGCCTTGCCGATACCCCAGACACTGCCGAGCAAAATGATCAGGATGGCGAAAATCCAGACGTTGGCCTGAAAAAATATCCGCGTGACTCCTTTGGCGAGCAGCTCCTTCTTTTTGACCGTCTGGCCGACCTTGACAACCGGTTCCTGCCAGGCATCTTTGGTGGGCAGAACCAGAACCTTGTCGTCGTAGGTATCCAGATTTTCCGGCTTCAGCTTAAGGGTATAGGTTTTATCCGCAACACTGATCGATTTGTCACTGACAGACGTGACGACACCAGATCTTTTGGCCATGACTCCGCGGCCCGGCGAGTAGACTTCCATCTTGGGGACAATCACCATAAAGCTGATGAGAACAGAAGCGCCCAGCACCCAGTACATGATGGTGCGGCCCCCGAATTTGTCAGAGAGCCAGCCACCTAATGCCCGAATGATCCCGGAAGGCAGGCTGAAGGCCGAGGCGAAAAGTCCGGCGGTCACCAGGGGCAGGTAGTAGACGTTGACGAAGTAGGGTACCAGCCATTGCGAAAAGGCAACGAAACAACCAAAAACCAGAAAGTAGTAAAGGCCGAAACGCCAGACGCGAACGTTTTTCAACGGAGTGAGCATCTGACCAAAGGTTTTGGTTGAGGAAGCCGGTTTTTTGTTTTCGGCGAAGATGAAGAAAATAATGCCCATTGCCGCCAGAATAATGGCGTAATAGACCGGCAACTGACGCCAGCCTTCAATGTTGGCACCGTTGTCGGTCAGACGGTTGAGCAGGGTGGGAGCGAACAGTGTGGTTAATGCGGCCCCGGCGTTACCGGCACCGAAAATTCCCAGGGCTGTTCCCTGACGCTCACGTGGGTACCAGACCGAAGAAAAGGCGATACCGATTGAAAAACTGACCCCGGCCAGACCAAAGCCGAAGCTGCACAGGGCGAAGGTGGTGAAGCTGTCGGCATAGGAGAGCAGATACATGGGGATGGCACAGATAAAAAGCAGGGTGCCGTACACTGGCTTACCACCGAACTTGTCGGTCAGCATTCCGGCGGGCAGGCGAAAGATTGAACCGGTCAGGACCGGAATCCCCATCAGCCAGCCGATTTCGACCGGGCCCCAGTCAAAGACCTGGTTGTCGGCGAGAAAGGTCACCAGCACGCCATTGAACATCCAGGCGGCAAAACAGACGGTAAACGCCAGAGTGTTGAGAAACAGAACCTTGTGCGATGTGGCAGTCGCCTTTTGCTCCATCATAAAAGAAACCTTTTCAGTCTGAATTCAGGATAAGGAAAGTCCCTTTGCCTCTCTTGTTGTCAAAAATTCAGCTGCTGCGACGTTGACGGTACCAGATGACGACCTGGTAAGGACGACCCAGGTATGAAAGAGGTACGCTGACGACGTGCACCAGACGCGAGAAGGGGAAGATTGCAACCAGAAAAAATGCATTGACTGCGTGGAGTTGTACGATACCAGGCAAGCTGGTCAGGTAGCCAATCTGGGGATTCAGTTTAACCAGCGACCAGAGCCAGGGAGAAACGGTGTGGACATACCAGGCTCCGCCCCAGCGCAGGCTGATCGCAATGTAGACCCCGGTCGCCACTTGTAACAACAGGGAGGCAAACAGCAGCCAGTCTACCTTGCTGGTAACGGCACTGATTCGGTCATTGCCGATCCGGCGAAAGATCAGAATAGCCAGCGCGATCAGAGTTGTGAGACCCAGGGCAATGCCGCTGATTTCCAGAAAAATCAGGCGAGCAGGAGCTCCGAGCAGGGCACCCCAGCTGGCCGGGAACAGAAACGCCAACAGGTGAGCCAGGAGAATCAGCAGAATGGTGTAGTGCCAGGGGATTGAGCCCCAGAAGAGTGCTTTACTCTCCAGAAATTGTGAGGATTGTGACGACCAGGAGTAGCGGTCGAACCCGTAGCGATAGATGCCGACACCAATTGCCAGCACCAGAGCCATATAGGGGAAGACGCCAAACAGGAACATATCAACCATGGGACAACTCCTTTTCACCGTTGTGCTTGGGTCGTTCAGTTTCAACCCCGGTTTTGACTTCATTCGTCAGGTATGTCTGCAAGGCCCTGAGCAGCGCCCGATAGGGCTGATCCCGGGCATCAATTCCAGCAATGATTTTTTCAAGAGTCGGCAGCAGAGCATCAAGGATGATCTCCCTGTTTCCCGTCGGGTCGGGGGTACTGCCGATGAAACGCAGCATAACGCCCAGATGATCAGGAAGCTCGGTTCCGATTTCGAAATCATGTTTGGCGTAAAGCTCTTTCAGCTTCATCAGGAACAGGGTTCGGGCCTGACTTTCACCACAGAGCTGGTAGCCGACGTAAGGGTGACAGATTGCCTGCAGATCGAAGGTCGCAGTAAAGATTTCTTCGATCTGCGGAAAATCCTGCTGTTCAAGAAAATCGATAAATCCTGCAAACGGCAGGGCTGCTTCTGGCTGTTGCTCTTTCAGTTGCTGGTAGCAGCTGGCAGCAACCGATTTGAGCCGCTCACCGGGATAGCTCAGCAGTTCGCCAAAGTGCAGACAAAGATCCAGATTCATCGTCGTCATCCTTACCACCGGCGTTTTGGTGCCTTGCGGCTGCCAAAACCCATCCCCTGTTTGTATTCTTCGGGGTCCATGCCTGCTTCAATGGCCTGCTCACGCAGCATCGGCGGGATGACAATCCGTTCCTTGATGCGGGTCAGACTTGTCATGCGATAGATGGCATCAAGGGCCTCGTTGTCCAGCCCGGCCAGCTCTCTTGCCGTTCGCAATTCTTCTTCAGACAGATCACCGACACTTTCTGCGCGACGTTGCATCCGAACCGCGATCAGGCGGCGATAAACCGCTTTGATCTCGTCCTGATTTCCCCCGGCAAACAGTCCGGCAAGGTACATCAGCGGCAGTCTGGCCTGCTCCAGGCTGGTGAAGAAATCGTCTGATATTTTCTGGGTGCCATTATTCTCGACCGACAGCACTGGCAAGAGTGGCGGGACATAGAAGAGCATCGGCAGAGTACGAAACTCGGGATGCAGCGGCAGGGCGATCCCCCATTCTTTGACAAACTTGTAAACGGGAGAGTTCTGGGCTGCTTCAATGACCTGGTCCGCCAGGCCGCTCTGGCGTGCTTCGGCGATGACCTGTGGATCAAAGGGATCGAGAATCATTTCGCGCTGGGCGGCAGGCAGTTCACCGTCAGCTTTCATTGCGGTTTCTTCAATCTTGTCGGCGTCGTAAAGCAGGACACCGAGATAACGAATGCGACCGACGCAGGAGTGGAAACAGCCGGGGGCTTCACCCGCTTCCTGACGGGGGTAACAGAGGATACATTTTTCGGATTTACCACTGCTCCAGCCGTAGTAGGTTTTTTTGTAGGGGCAGGCCGAAACGCACATACGCCAGCCGCGACATTTATCCTGGTTGATCAGGACGATGCCATCTTCACCTCGTTTGTAGATTGCACCCGAGGGACAGCTGGCGACACAAGCGGCGTTCATACAGTGGTTGCAGATACGGGGCAGATGGAACATCACCATCTTCTCGATGGCGAACAGCTGTTGCTGCTCTTCTTCACTGAGCTGAATGACCCCCGGATCGTTGGCGGCATAGATATTGGAGCCGGAAAGATCGTCGTCCCAGTTGGGCCCGGCCTCAATCTTCATCGGCTTGCCACTGATCATCGAAACCGGTCGTGCGGTCGGTTGATCTTTTCCTGCCGGAGCGTTGGTCAGATCCTCGTACTTGTAGGTAAAGGGCTCATAGTAGTCGTCGATGGTTGGCAGGTTGGGGTTGTGAAAAATCTTGCCGAGTGTTCCGGCTTTGCCACCCTGCTTAAGACGCAGCTGTGAGCCGACTCGCTCCCACCCTCCCTGGTACTTGTCCTGATCTTCCCATTGGGTCGGGTAACCGGTGCCCGGTTTGGTTTCGACGTTGTTCCACCACATGTACTCGTTGCCACGACGATCGGTCCACAAGTTCTTGCAGGCAATACTGCAAGTGTGACAACCGATGCACTTGTCGAGGTGAAACACCGATGAGACCTGTGCGCGAATATCCATGAAATCTCTCCCTGGTTTAAAGCCCAGATATTGAAGCCTTCGTGATTGCTTTAACTTTGATTCAAAAGCAAAACTGCCTCACGCTTGTTCGCTTTGCTCACTCGAGACACAGAGCCACAGAGAAAATCGCTTTCGGGTTTGACTTAAACCTGAACTCTGGCCCTTTTGCATTGTTCTTGCTCTCTCTGCGTCTTTGCGTGAGACAGATTTTTGAACTTCAGTTTGTTACCACTGCGGTTCGCCGTCCAGCTTGCGCACCATGATATAGGTGTCGCGGTTGGCTCCGGTCGGTCCCCAATAGTTCCAGCCATAACTGAACTGGCCATAGCCACCGAGCATCAGGTTCGGCTTGAGACGAATCCGGTTGAGGCTGTTGTGCCCGCCTGCCCGTTTATTGTTGCGCAGGGGTGATTTGGGTACGCCGATGGTTCTTTCCGGAGCATGGTAGAGGAACGAGATCCCACGAGGCAGGCGCGAACTGACAATCGCCCGGGTTACCACGACACCGTGGTCGTTGTAGACCTCGACCCAATCATTATCGACCACGCCAATTTCGGCGGCATCCTGATCGTTGATCCAGAAGGGATGGCAGCCACGTGACAGGGTCAGCATGCGGTGGTTGTCACCATAGGTGCTGTGAATCCCCCATTTACCGTGTGGAGTCAGATAGTTAAGCATGATGCTCTTGCTGTCATCCGTTTCGGTCACCAGAAAATCCTGCAAGGTGCTGTGGTCAGGCTTCGGCTTG
Source organism: Deltaproteobacteria bacterium (assembly GCA_024276935.1). Taxonomy (GTDB): domain Bacteria; phylum Desulfobacterota; class Desulfuromonadia; order Desulfuromonadales; family Geopsychrobacteraceae; genus Geopsychrobacter. Next base: position 11,270 of record JAJRWH010000026.1, on the reverse strand, counting down.
TAGGTTGGCAGATGTTCGCCAGAAGCAATGTAGCCCTGATGGTCGAGGTAAAAATGCTGACGACCGGTCAGGGTGCGCCAGGGCACCAGTTTTTCGGTGTTGAGACAGTAGGCAGCATAGGCACGACCATTGGTGGTCAATCCACTCCAGATCGGGCTGTTGAGCAGACGTCGTGGCTGACGGTCGAGATCGGCAAAAGTGGTCCGTACGTCTCGACTGCCTGCTGCCAGATCGGTCAATGGCAGGCCGACTTTTTTCTCTTCGGCCTCAAAGGCCCGATAGGCGATTTCACCGTTGGTTTCCGGGGCAAGTTTGAGGACAACCTCAGCGGCATTCCGGGCATTTTCGAGTGAGGGGTATTCTTCGCCGCCCCATTTCTGGGTTGGCGCGACCTCTTTGAGTTCATCGTAGAAGTCAGCGACCGGAAAGTTGAGACCATGGGCACCGAGACCGTTTTTGCGGACTTCAGGACCGTAGGAAATAAACTTTTTGTAGAGATTGACGTAATCACGCTCGACCACCACCAGTCCGGGCATGGTCTTGCCGGGAATCGGTTCACATTCCCCCTTGCTCCAGTCCTTGATTTCGGGCTGGGCCATCTCGGCCGGGGTGTCGTGCTGCAGCGGCACCGAGACGATTTCACGTACCGGTTCGGGCAGGTTGGTTTCAGCCAGGTGGCTGACCTTTTTTGCCAGCCCTTTGAAAATATCCCAGTCACTCTTCGATTCCCAGCAGGGGGGCACAGCGGCCTGCAGGGGGTGAATGAAGGAGTGCATGTCAGTGGTGTTGAGGTCGTCCTTTTCATACCAGGTCGCGGTCGGCAGTACGATGTCTGAATAGAGCGCCGAGGTGTCCATGCGGAAGTTGATGTCGATGACCAGGTCAAGTTTGCCTTGCGGGGCTTCCTTGCGCCAGGTGACATCCTTGACGAACTCTTCGGCAGTTTCAGGAGCAATGGTATTGGTGTGGGTGCCAAAATAGTGCTTGAGGAAATACTCGTGACCCTTGGCACTTGACATCAGGGCATTGCCGCGCCAGATGATCCACAACCGCGGCCAGTTTTCCGGCGCATCAGGATCTTCGACCGCAAACTTCATTTTCTTGTCGGCCAGCTGTTTGACGGTCCAATCGACAATTTCCTGATTATTTTTTGCTCCGGCAGCTTCAGCCTGTTTGACCGTTTCGAGTGGATTCTGGTTGAACTGGGGATAGAAGGGCAGCCAGCCGTTACGGACTGCACGGATCTGATGATCCATGGTGTGACCGCCGGTGATTTTGCTCTCTTCCGCGACCGGATTGATTCTGGCCTCATCAGAGGTCCGCTCGTAACGCCACTGATCGGTATGGACGTAATGATAGGACGGAGCGTTCTGAAAGCGCGGTGGCTTTGACCAGTCGAGTGCGCCCATGATCGAGGCCCAGGGTGCCGCCGGAGCCAGTTTCTCCTGGCCGACATAATGGTTGAGACCGCCGCCATTCTTGCCGACACAGCCGCAAAGCATCAGGGCAGAAATGCCCGCACGATAGATCAGGTTGGCGTGGTACCAGTGGTTGACCCCGGCGCCGATAATAATTGAGCATTTCCCCTTGGTTTTCTCGGCGGTCGAGGCCCACTCACGAGCGAACTGAATCACGTTGGCGCGGTCGATACCGGTATGTTTTTCCTGCCAGGCGGGGGTGTAGACCGCCTCGGTATCATAGTCTTTCGGGTAGTCGCCCGAGAGGCCACGATTGACACCGAACTGGGCCATCAGCAGATCAAAAATGGTGGTGACAGCGATTTTGCCTTTGGCTGTTTCAAGGTAGCGTACCGGGACACCGCGTGTTACGGCATTACCATCCGAAAAATCGTCGAAGGCAACCGGCAGAACCTCATCACTGTTGTCGAGCAAAGTCAGGCCGGGGGCGAGATCTGCACCGTCCTGACCGTCCTTCATCTGCAGGTTCCACTGACCCTTTTTCTCCTGCCAGCGGAAACCGAGGGTACCAAGCGGCATGCGTGGCTGCTGGCTGGTTTCATCCAAGACCAGATATTTGAAGTCGGAATGTTCTTCCTGATTGTAGCGTTCCAGATCTCCGGCCTTGGCCATGCGGCCAGCGGTGTAGGCCCCATCTTTTTCTTCAAGTTCGATCAGGAAAGGGGTGTCGGTGTAACGCTTCAGGTAGTCCATGAAGTAAGGCGTTTTGGCCTGATGATGAAACTCACTGAGAATGACATGGTTGACCGCCATCCAGAAAGCACCATCCTGTCCGGCGTGGGTTGGCAGCCACCAGTCGGCATGCTTGGACGTGATATTAAAATCAGGGGCAAAGACCGTTACCTTGGTACCATTATGGCGGGCCTCACTTAAATAGTGTGCATCCGGGGTCCGGGTCATATCGGGGTTGGAGCCGACAACTGCAATAAATTTACTGTTGTACCAGTCGGCACTTTCAGAGACGTCGGTCTGCTCGCCCCAGATCTCGGGCGAGGCATTGGGCAGATCGCAGTACCAGTCGTAGAAGCTCAGGTTGGCGCCGCCCATCAGTTGCATGAAGCGTGAACCACCGGCAAAGCTGAGCATCGACATTGCCGGAATCGGTGAAAAACCGACCAGGCGGTCGGCGCCATATTTCTTGATGGTGTAGATCGATGAAGCAGCGATGATCTCTTCAACTTCATCCCAGCTGGCGCGACGGAACCCCCCTTTACCACGAGCCTGCTGATAGCTTTTACGTTTTTCAGCATCCTCCATGATCGAGGCCCAGGCTTTGACCGGGTCGCCATGTTCGGCCTTGGCTTTGCGCCACAGGTCAGCCAGCACACCGCGCAGATAGGGATACTTGACCCGCAGCGGACTGTAAAGATACCAGGAGAAAGAGATCCCGCGTTGACAACCGCGTGGTTCATAAGGCGGGATTCCCTCTTCAAGTTCGGGATAGTCGGTGGCTTGCAGTTCCCAACCAACGATGCCGTCTTTGACATGGACATTCCACGAACAACTTCCGGTACAGTTGACGCCGTGGGTACTGCGTACCACTTTGTCGCACTGATTACGGTTGCGGTAGAATTCTTCCCAGGCCCGTGATTTCGGGTCAACGATATCCTTGATCCAGCTCATTGCATGACACCTCGCTGTTTTTTGGCTTGTTCAACCAATGGTCGACGTGCTCCCTTGAAGCGGCGCAGTCCAGATAGTCCCACCAGGGTAAAAACAATAATGACCCCAAGCAGAATCAGCCCGGCCAGTGATTGGGAGGCCGGGGGCTGTTTTTCTGCGGATTGGGCAAAAAAGGCAGTCAGATCGAGGCGTTCTTCCTCGGTCAAGGGCCGGTTGGTATAGATGGCTTCCATGCTGGGAAAGGCCAGAGACTCAAGAACCGCAGCGACCCCTTCGGCTTCATAGTCAGCATAGAGCCCCGAAAGGTCCGGACCATAGCTGGCCGTGCCTGCGGTTCCTAATCCGGCCAGAGCGTGACAGGCAATACAGGGGGATCCCCCGTTGGCCATGGCTTGTGACCCGGTAAACAATTGTTCACCACGGTTGGCATCGCCCGTGGCAGCCAGCGCTACCGAGCTGGACAGGACAAGAGCCAGGAATGCCAGCGCCAGGGTGAGTCGGTAGAGTTCCGCTCTCCAGCCACTTGTTTCCATATTTATCTCTCCTTGAAAGACACCAGGCACACCGGGTACCAGAAAAATTGAAACTTGGGTGATAAACTGTATTTTTAGATTAGATTTTGAATTCCAATTATAACCAAAGCAGGTTTTTTGAGACTGTCAAGCAATGATCAGATTCCCAACTTAACCACTCAAGTAATAAATAAAACGGTTTTTGGTTGAGATCTTTGACGCAGGTCAAGAAACGAGATAGCTCGCAACGGGAACCCTGTAGTATGACACCCCAAATTATCGTTCAGAACCGCGTCCAGAAACAGTCTCCGGCGTCTCGAACTCTGGTCCGTTTTTTCTGGAGTTCCGAGTTAACTTTAGCCAAATCTGTTATAAATAGAAGAAGGCAACCATTTTGGTAATCTTTGGTCTTTTATAGAGGAGTCATGCGTTTATGTCCAGACCGAATCCTCCTGAACGCGATATTTTATCCGCAATTGAGAACCGAGAGTGGCGGGAATCGCTCGATTATGTCTTGCAATCTGCTGGTCCTCAGCGGGTTAGAGAGCTGTTGCGATTGTTGCAGGTGCGGGCCCAGGAGCAAGGGGTCAGTATTCCTTTCACGGCCAATACGCCCTATATCAACACGATTCCGCGGAGCCAGCAGCCTGTTTTTCCTGGAGATCGTGAACTGGAGCGACGGATCAAGTCGATTGTTCGCTGGAACGCCATGGCAATGGTGGTGCGGGCCAATCAGGAATCAGCAGGTATCGGGGGACATATTTCAACTTTCGCTTCAGCCGCGACTCTGTGGGAGATCGGCTTCAATCATTTCTGGCGGGGGCGGACCGACGATTTTCTTGGAGATATGGTCTATTTTCAGGGTCATGCCGCGCCGGGAGTTTACGCACGAGCCTTTCTTGAGGGCCGTCTGACCGAGGATGATCTCAGAGGATTCCGGCGCGAGCTGCGCCCGGAAAAAGGAGGGCTTTCGTCCTATCCGCATCCATTTCTGATGCCTGATTTCTGGGAATTTCCAACAGTTTCGATGGGATTGACGGCATTGAATGCGATCTATCAGGCTCGTTTTAATCATTATCTGGTTGATCGGGGTTTGCGCAAGCGAAGTGGGCGCAAGGTTTGGGCCATGCTGGGTGATGGTGAGATGGATGAACCTGAATCATTGGGGGCGATCAGTCTGGCTTCACGCGAGAAGCTCGATAACCTGATTTTTGTCATCAACTGCAATCTGCAACGCCTTGATGGCCCGGTGCGAGGTAACGGCAAAATTATTCAGGAGCTTGAGGCCGATTTTCGGGGCGCCGGCTGGAACGTGATCAAGGTGATCTGGGGCGATGACTGGGATCGACTGCTCGAAGCGGATACCAGTGGCAAACTGGTACAGAGGATGGATGAAGTTCTCGATGGTGAAATGCAGCACTTTACCCTGGCAACGGGAGCCAGTGTCCGTCAGCACTTCTTCGGTAAATATCCTGAACTTCTCAAGCTGGTCGAAAGTTACACTGACGAGCAGCTTGGTCGGTTGACCCGTGGTGGACATGATCCGGACAAGGTTTATGCGGCCTTCAAGGCTGCGGTTGACCATCAGGGTCAACCAACGGTTATCCTGGCCCAAACGGTCAAAGGCTATGGTCTTGGTGAAGCTGGTGAGGGGAAAAATATTACCCATGCACAGAAAAAGCTGAATGAGGACGAACTCAAGGCTTTTCGGACCCGTTTCAATATTCCGGTCAGTGATGCTGAAATTGCCGAAACGCCATTTTACAAACCGGCAGAAGACAGCCCTGAAATGGCCTACCTCAAACAGCGTCGTACCGTTTTGGGTGGGACATTGCCGCGCCGTCAGGATGCCAGTTATCCGATGGCCTGTCAGACTGAAGAGGTTATCCGTGAGTATTTCGCAGGTTCGGATGACCGCCCGTTGGCGACCACCATGGCCTATGTCCATCTGCTGACCAAGTTGTTGCGCGACCCTGAATTCGGCAAGCTGATCGTACCGATTGTTCCCGATGAAGCTCGAACCTTTGGGATGGAATCGCTATTTCGTGAGGCGGGCATCTACAGTCATGTGGGGCAGCTTTACGAGCCGGTCGATAAGGGCAGCCTGCTGTTTTACAACGAGAAAAAAGAAGGGGCGATCCTTGAAGAGGGGTTGAGTGAAGCCGGATCGATGGCCAGTTTCATTGCTGCCGGAACAGCTCATGCCAACAACGGTGTCCAGACGATCCCTTTTTACACCTTTTACTCCATGTTCGGTTTTCAGCGGGTCGGGGATCTGATCTGGGCCGCCTGTGACAGTCGGGCCCGGGGTTTTCTGATCGGGGCCACTGCCGGGCGAACAACTCTGGCGGGAGAAGGATTGCAGCATCAGGATGGTCACAGTCATGTTCTGGCTTTGGCTCCGCCCCGGGTCAAAGCCTACGATCCGGCGTTTGCCTATGAGCTGGCAATTATCATTCACGAGGGATTGACGCGGATGTATTGCCATCAGGAAGATCTGATTTACTATCTGACAGTGATGAATGAAACCTACCTGATGCCACCTATGCCAAAGGGAGCAAAAATTCGTGAGGGCATCCTTAAAGGGATGTACCGCTTTCATAAATCGACCCGCAAGGCTGAAAAGGGTAAGGTTCACCTGCTTGGTAGTGGGGCCATTTTGAATGAAGTTCTTAAGGCACGGCAGATTCTCGAAGAAAAGTATTTTGTTGCTGCTGATGTCTGGAGCGTGACCAGTTACAAAGAGCTGTACACTGACGCAGCCCTGTGTGAACGCTGGAACCTGCTTCATCCTGGCAAGAAACCAAGGGTTCCTTATGTGCAGAGCCTGCTCGAAAACGAAACCGGAAGCTTTGTTGCGGCCAGCGACTATATGAAGGTTTTACCCGCCATGGTTGCCAAATGGTTGCCGGGTCCGTTGCATTGTCTGGGAACCGACGGTTTCGGGCGTAGCGATGATCGTGAGCATTTGCGAGAGTTTTTTGAAGTTGATGCGCACTTCATCGTTCTTGCGGCCTTGCAGCAACAGGTTGAGGCGAAGCTGCTGCCAAAGAGCATTTTGCAGCAGGCAATCAAGGAGATGGGGATCAATGTCGACAAGTTGAACCCACATCAGGATTAGGGCAAAAACCGACTCAAACCAAAGGTTTTGTCGCAAAAAAACCTGAGATATCAAGGTCTTGAATCAGGCATAAAAAGGAAACGTCATGAAGCAGGAAATCAATATACCCGAAGTCTCCGAAGGAGTCACAAGTGGAACAGTGGTGGCTCTCAGTGTCGAGCCGGGTGATCAGGTTGTGCCTGACCAGACACTGCTCGAGTGGGAAACCGACAAGGCAGTGGTTGCTATTCCCAGTCCTTTTGCGGGTGAGATCAAGGAAATCTGTGTTGATCTGGGGGCTGAGGTTGCAATCGGTGATGTGGTGATGGTGCTTGAAACCTCTGAGAATTCCCAAACGCAGACTGAAGAGGATACTGCGGCCAGTGTCATGCCAGTTACCGAGGCCGCAGAGGAAGTAACCGAGGAACCCGTTGCCGAGGTTGTTTCAGAGCCATTGTCTGTGCCCAAACAACAGGTTGTGGAGAACCTGCCGGGTCAGGGGCACATTGCGGCTGCGGCCCCCTCGGTAAGAAGACTGGCACGTGAGCTCGGAATCGATATTCATCAGGTTCCCGGCACGGGGATCGGCGGGCGGATCAGTGCTGAAGATATCAATACCTATGTGAGCCGCAGAATGCGTCAGGCCGGGTCGCAGGTTGCGACGGCGGATATCCAGCGTCCCCTGCCTGATTTCAGTCGTTTTGGTCAGAGTCACCGGCAACCTTTGTCGAAAGTCCGGCAATTGACCGCAGAAGTGATGACCTATGCCTGGTCGACAATTCCCATGGTGACCCAGCAGGATGAGGCGATCATCGGCCCGGTTGAAGAGTTTCGCAAGACATTTAATAAGAAAGCAGAGCCGAATACTCGCCTGACCATGACGGCATTTCTGACCAAGGTTTGTGCGGTTGCGCTGAAAACTTTTCCCGAATTTAACAGCACTCTGGATCTGGCCAACCATGAACTGATACGACATGATTTTATCAATATCGGGGTTGCTGTTGATACGCCAGCGGGTCTGTTGGTGCCGGTAATTCGCGAGGTTGATCGCAAGGGGATAGAAACCATCGCGACTGAACTCAACACTTTGGCCGAAAAAACACGCGAACGCAAGATTGGCCCTTCTGAACTGGAAGGTGGAACCTTCACCATCAGCAACTTGGGTGGAATTGGTGGCACCTCCTTCACCCCGATTGTCTATGCGCCACAGGTTGCCATTTTGGGCGTGTCCAAAGCCGGAATCAAACCAGTGTGGGATGGCGCTGAATTTGTGCCGCAATTGGTGTTGCCCCTTTGCCTGACCTATGATCATCGGGTCATCGATGGGGCCGCCGGGGCACGTTTTTTACGCTGGATCTGTCAGGCGCTGGAAAACCCTCTGAATCTGGTGATGAAAGATGAGTAAATGGCTGTTTATTCAAACGAAACAGGATTTCTATCTCTTTGTTTTTGCGAATATAATTTGACATACGCCTAAAACCACATATTATTCAGTAGAATCTTCATTGGAGTAAAACTGTGCCGGGGGAGGTGACAAATGAAGAAACTGCTGCTGGTTCTGTTGTTGTTGCTGTTTACTGTTCAGGGGCTTAACGCACAGGGAGGAGTAAAGAAAAAGCGGCCACGGGCCTACGATTACGGTCAGGTCGTTATCAGTAACTTTTCGGTGGATGCAGGCCTTTCTCCCGTAGTGTTCGATCACTGGGTTCATCGCAGCAAGTATACCTGCCGACTCTGTCATGTTGATATTGCCTTTGAAATGCAGGCCAACGCGACCGAGATTACTGCTGCGGACAACATGCAGGGTTTTTACTGTGGAACCTGCCACAACGGGACCACGCTTTATCAGGGCAAGGCAATTTTTGCTTCGTGCGATCCGGCATTGAAAACCTCCGATCGGGTGCGCTGCGAGCGCTGCCATTTGCCACAAAAAGATCCCCAACGCAAAAAAGATTTTTACGCATTTATCAAAACACTTCCATCAGAACGCTTTGGCAACAAGGTCAATTGGGAACAGGCTGAAATTGAGGGCCAGATTGAACCGATTGATTTTCTTGACGGTGTTTCAGTAAAAAATCCCTCTTTGCCAATTCAGAAAGACTTTACTCTTCAGCCAAAGGTTGAAGGGATGCCCAATATCATCTTCTCCCACAAAAAACATACCACCTGGAATGGGTGCCAGACCTGTCATCCTGAAATATTTGTCGGGATCAAGAAAGGGTCTACGAAGTATTCGATGATTGACATCTTTGCTGGCAAATATTGCGGTGTTTGTCATGGCAAGGTTGCTTTTCCGCTGAAAGGGTGCCAGCGATGTCATACCGAACCGGTGCAATAAGTCTTTTACTGTTTGTTATCGCGGTTTTTTCTGTAAAAGCAGCAAGTGCGGTGGTCTATTCCTTGCCTGAGCTGCCCGAGCCTTCACGTTATGGGAATATCCTGATTGACCGCACCGCAACCGCCCATGGCGTCAAAGCAGTCTCCTTTTCTCACTGGACCCACCGGACGCGCTTTACCTGCCGGGTCTGCCACGAAGAACTCGAGTTCGATATGGCGGTTGGAGTGACCGAGATCGGGTGTGATGATATCAAGGACGGGCGCTATTGCGGAGCCTGTCACAATGGAAAACTGGCGTTCAAACCAGAAGGCAACTGTGTCTATTGTCATAATGGCGACATCGATTTTCGGGGCGAAGATTTTCCTGCGTTCAGCCAGGACCTGCCTCCTGATGAATTTGGCAACCAGATTGACTGGTCCGAGATGATGCGACGTGGTCAGGTGCAACCGCGGCGATATCTGAATGAGAAGCCACCGGTTGCAACCTTTGATAAATCCTTGACCCTTGAGGCCGCCTGGGGACGGATACCTCCGGCAGTTTTCCCCCACAAAGAGCACAACCAGTGGGTTGACTGTGACACCTGTCACCCTGATCTGTTCAATATCAAAAAGAAAACGACCGAACATTTTTCGATGGACAGAATTCTCAAGGGGGAGTTCTGCGGCTATTGCCATATGAAGGTCGCGTTTCCCATGAACGCCTGTGAAAGATGCCATCCCGGAATGAAACGATGAAGAAATCAGTCGTTCTATTCTCTCTGCTTATCAGTTTCGCCCTTGTTTCCACGGCAACAGCAGCGTTGACCGCTGAAATGGCCAAAGAGTTTGCCTACCTGAGTGGTCATACAGAATACGCAATGACCCTGTCACCCACTGAACTGAAAACCCTGGTTGAGCGCTGTAAAGCTTTGCAGACCCAGGCTCTGACGTTGCATGGGAGCGAGAAGAAGGTTATGGGCAAGCGAATGGCCAGACTCTGTGGCTTGTTCCGCTTTGTTCTTGAGTCGAAGTTGCCGCACGAAGGCCGCGTCCCTGAAAAGTAGTTTGTCGTTCATCCTTTTGCGTTTCCCGGGTTCCAACCGGACTCAACAGCTCTCTCTTCTTCCTGACCTGCCGACCCGCTGTCGGCTCAGGTATGCGTTGACCTCCCTGTATCATTTCGCTATTTTGAAACAGCATAAAATCCTGGATTCTCTATGATTTTTCCTGAGTTGTGACGAGGAGAGGTTCGGCATGCTGAAAAAATCACTGTCCGAACGTGATATTTGTACCCGCTATATCACTCCGGCAGTTCAGTCCGCCGGGTGGGATCTGCAGATTCAAATCCGTGAAGAGAACCTTGGTGGTCCCGATGAGCTTCTGGCTGAGGACAAAACATTGTTGATAAATGTCGCCGAAATGCGTGAAGCGTTGAAGCGGGAATTGATGGATGCCTTGGGAGGAGAGGGATGAGCGAAGTTGTTATTTACCGCACCGCTGATGGTGGAACAAGCTTAAAAGTTCATCTTCAGGGTGAAACTCTTTGGCTGACACAAGCGCAGCTTGCAGAATTGTTTGATGTGAGAGTTCCCGCCATTTCCAAACATGTTAGCAATATTCTGAAATCAGGTGAGCTTGATCCGGCTTCAACTGTTTCCAAAATGGAAAAAGTTCAAATCGAAGGAGGACGAAAGGTCAAACGCAAGCAGTCATCCTATAATCTCGACATGGTTATCTCTATCGGTTATCGGGTCAATTCCGCCAAAGCAACCAGATTTCGCATTTGGGCAACGCAGATATTACGTGACCATCTGGTGCGTGGCTACACAATCAACGAACAACGCCTGCGGGAAGAGACAGCCAAATTCAAAGAGATGCAGCAGGCCGTTGAATTGCTCACCAGAACTTTGGCCGGGCAGGATCTGGTCAATGATACCGGCAAAGAGGTTCTGCAGGTCATCAACGATTACGCCTACGCCCTGGCTACTCTGGATCGTTACGATCATGGTTCGCTGGCGGTTGAAGCAACCAGTGGTCCGGCTTGTTTTGTTCTGGAATATGCCAAGGCCATTGCCCTGGTGCAGTCGATGAAGGGTGATTTTGAAGGTGTAAGTTCTCAGATTAGCCTGCCCGGCATTTCCTGATTATCTTGATACTCCTTTCTGATTATTTTGAAACGCCCCGAAGGCAACATTCAGCCTTCGGGGCGTTAGTGGCAAGGGGCAGGTTAAAACGGATCGT
>JAJRWH010000025.1 GCA_024276935.1 Deltaproteobacteria bacterium | reverse complement strand
TTACAAAAGAACACGGTAATCACTTATGTTTAGTGCTTTTGCTAGTTTGCGGGCACGTTCTTTCCCTATACTTCGTTTACCATTTTCCATTTCACTTAAATGACGCTGAGGTATATCGGTCAGCACTGCCAATTGCTTTTGAGTCAGACCTTCTCGGGTGCGATAGGCGCGCAAGGCAACCGGATTCTGCTTTTCATACTCGGGGAAAACTTCTGAGATACTGTAGGTTCGTTCTGTTTCCGATTCAACAGCCTGCGCATAGTCTTTTATCTTCTGTACGTTTTGTCGATGAACACGCAACTGAACTGTTACCAGTTCATCAGTATGGGGCTTTTTCGTGGCTACCGACATAAACAACCTCCACCACCCTAACCTGCCCTGCATCGTTCTGCCATACAGCAACGTAGGTCGGCTTTCCTTTTTTGAGGTGGCAATGGTGCCTGCCTCCAGGCAACCGTGAATAATTTGGCCAATCTCCGCGTACGGGACCAAGTTTTTCGATTTCTTTAACCAATTGGTAGAGTGTTTCCTGCACTCTGACCGGGAGCTTCATTTTCTGTTTTCTGGCACGGCTGGTAAACTCGACGTGCCAACCCTCCCCTGAATATACCTTTTTGGGGTATATTGTCAACTTCCCCCTCCTCTTAGCCTTTTTAAAAAACGGCCTTTAACCTTGAACTACAGACGAATATTTGTAATCTTTGGTTGGCACTTTAACACAATACATTTCGGGAGGGGGATATGTCAAAATCAGTAAGGGGAACTGAACTCAACGCTCGTTTCTGGCAAAACTACGAAAACTGCCTGATCAAGAACAGCATCAAACCTGGCCATATTCGCTGGTACATCGGCTGGTGTCAGCAATTTATTCAGTTCTTCGGCCAACGCCCTTTGTCACAATGCCAACCTGAGCATGTCTCTGCTTTTCTCGATAATTTGCAGGATAACCCCGCGATTGAAGACTGGCAGTGGAGTCAGGCGCGGGTTGCTTTATGGCACCTGTTCAAGGATCAGCTGAAGATCCCCTGGGCCGTTGGCAAAGCGAATCCCCGACCGATTGAAAAGAAAAAGGTTTCTTCGGACTCTCTATCAACCGGGCATCAGAAAGTTCTGCAGAAGATGCGCCGTACGCTGATCGGTCGCCAGTATGCCAAACGCACTCAAGCAGCCTATCTGGACTGGGCGACCCGCTTTCTGACTTATTTTCCGAATCGAAAATTTTCTGAGCTGAATGAAAATTCTGTCATGGCTTTTTTGACCCACCTGGCTGAGGAGGTCAACGTCGCCGTTAACACACAGAAACAGGCCTTGAACGCGCTGGTTTTTTTGTTCAATATCTCGGAAGAGCGAGAATTGGGTGATTTTTCCGATTTTTCCCGGGCACGCAAACCGATCAAGGTGCCGGTCGTTCTGGCACGCGAGGAAGTTTCAACCCTGCTGGATGGCCTGAACCCACCGCATCTTTTAATCTGCCATCTGCTCTACGGAGCAGGTCTGCGCCTGATGGAAGCGATCCGCCTGCGCATCAAAGATGTCGATTTTGCCAACAATCAGATTCTGGTCCGTGACGGCAAGGGACGCAAGGATCGGGTCGCGATTCTGCCCACTCTTTGTGTGGCACCCTTGAGAGAGCAAATCGTTGCGGCGAGACGCCTGCACTCTGAGGACTTAAAACGCTGTTACGGGGAGGTCTGGCTGCCAACGGCATTACACAAAAAATATCCAGATTCTGCTTCAGATTGGCGTTGGCAGTATGTCTTTCCGGCGACCAAAGTCAGTGTTGATCCTGAAAGTGGCAAGATAAGGCGACATCACTATGCCGAGACATCTGTTCAACATGCTGTTCGCTCTGCGGCGCGGAAATGCGGGTTGAGCAAAAGGGTCACTCCCCACACCCTGCGTCATTCCTTTGCCACTCACCTGCTGGAAAGTGGTTCGGATATCCGCACAGTGCAGGAACTGTTGGGACACAGCGATGTTTCAACGACGATGATTTACACTCATGTGCTGAACAAGCCGGGTTTGGCGGTGAAGAGTCCGGTGGATCAGTTGGATGGGTGAGGTGGGGGACGGGCTGAAAAGCATCACTAAGAATTCTGCCTCATGAACAAATTTCGATTATTCATAGTGCGTCCACATGCGCAGAACCTTGACAATTCTCTCTTCATCGAGAACCTGGTAGACAAGACGATGCTGAATATTGATGCGTCGGGAGTAAGCTCCGGCCATATCACCGACCAATTTTTCGTAAGGTGGCGGGTTCTGGTATGGATTCTCTGCAATCAGAGCCAGCAGTTTCTGCCCTTTTGGCTTCAGGCCTGATGCGGCAAGTTTTTTCGCATCTTTTTGCGCGTGCTTCGTGTAAACCAGCTCCCAACTCACCAGTCAAGATCCGTGTCACACTCGTCAACAGGGGTCTTCAGCCCCTCCTGAATCGATTCTTTCATCCCGGGCACTGCATAGAGAGCCAGGGTTTCCTGAACAGCACTCCAGTCTTCAGCGGAGATCAATACGGCGCTGTTGCGCTTACCGGTGATCTGAAGCGGCACATGTGATTCGGCAACCTCGTCCAGCAACTTGTAAAGTTGCTTTCTTGCTTCTGTTGCTGTTATGGAAGGCATAATCCGCTCCTTTTCCGTACGTTAAATCGTACGCTACCTGTCGATCATTGTCAAACTGTTGTTTCAACTTGCCCTGCAAATGAATCACCCCGCAGCAAGCTACGGGGTATCAACAGCCTGCAACCTTTGCTAAGTCACGCAGCAAGCTGCGGGGAATTAAACCCGATCAAAGCCTATTAAAATCCGTGAGGCGGGAGGCAGGAGGCGGGAAAAGATAAACGAATCACCGCCTGTTGTCTGCTTCAGTTTGCGGCAAAGTATCTGACTCCGGCCAGATGCTGGAAATGCTGGTCCTGGGTCCAGATCTCGGCCTGGTGAAGTTTAGCCGTTGCGTAAATAATACTGTCGGCCATGGGTAACCTGAGTTCCTGACTGAGTTTGGCGGCATATATCGCGATAGTGTCTGTCAACTCGACAATGCAGCCCTGACGCATCAAAGCCACAGCCTGCAGGGCGGCATCCTCGTCACGTTCGCGCAGGACCACCTTGAAGACTTCGTACAGGGTGATGGCCGGCACCAGCAACTTTCGGGGATCAGCAAGGGGTTTTGCGTATTGTTCCGCGTTTGGACCATCGGTGAAATAGGCAAGCCAACCGCAGGAATCAACCAGATTCATAAGCGGTCTTCTTCCGGTTCAAGACGGGTATCAATCCCCTTCAAAAAACCGCGCATCTGTCCGATCTGGCGTTCCGGTATCAGTTCCAGCCGGTTTCCGTAGGCGATTACCTGCACCTTTTGCCCCGCAGTAAGCCCAAGTGTTTCACGGATATTTTTGGGGATGACCACCTGAAATTTGGGTGAAATCGTGACGGTTTCCATCTTGCTCCTCCATCGATAGCTATTTCGTCATACGATATCATGATCGATACAGTTGTTCAAGTTGGCTTCGGTCGGGACTGGCCATCAAATCCGAATATAATGCTGGATCGTCAGACCTCGTTCGGGGTCTGCTTCGGGGAAGTCCGCACCGGCGGTCAAACAACAGGCCTCCTGCAAGTTCGGCAGGTTCTCGGCAAAGATCGACCGCAGGTCGGTTGCACTCATCTGCGGAGCATTGAGGCAGGCAATGACCTCCCCTGCCGGTGCGAGAAGTGATGCGAGCCGGGCGACCAGCTTCGGCCAGTGGGTTTCGGCGGTAAAATTTTTGCCCTGGGCAAAGGGCGGGTCACAGATGATCAGATCAAAGGGCCCAAGTTTACGCAAACGTGACAAACTGCGAAAAATTTCGTGGGGTAAAAAACTGACCTTACGCAGATCAAGATTGTTCAGCTGATGGTTTGTTCGCCCCAGCTGTAGCGCACCGCGATTCATATCGACATTCACAACCTGACGAGCCCCACCGGCAAGTGCCGCAACGGAAAAACTGCAGGTATAGGAGAAAAGATTGAGGATTTTTTTACCTGCCGAGATCTCTCGCACCAGCTTGCGTCCGGCAGCCATATCGATAAAAAAACCGATATTTTGCCCGGCAGTCAACCGTAACTGGTAGTTCAACCCCGCTTCATGGGCCAGAGGCTTATCTGGTAATTCTCCACATAATAGAACGGGCCGATCATGCGGCAGGTCACGACGCCGCACGGCAATTGTCGTCGCCTGGGGCAAAAGAGTCTGTAACAGCTCGGCAAGTTGCTGCAACCAGTCATCATCACGCTCGGCAAACAGGGTCACCCAGATCAGCGAACCATAACTGTCTATCAGCAGATCCTGATAACCGGGCAAAGCTCGACCTCGCCCATGAAAAAGACGGCGGGCCTCATTGTTGCGTGGCAGATGCTGAATAATTTCGGTGGCGATCGATTGCATAATCTTTTCTGGGTGCAAGGGAGTTTGATCCGAAAAAGGTCATCAGGGGTCAGGGAATAAAATCACATTCTGCGCTAAAAAAACCTGCCTTCTGTTGCAGAAGACAGGCGGTTAAGTTTTCCGGTCGGACAGATTACCTTGAGCGCCGTTCCGGCCCGCGGTAATCGTGCAGCTGAGCCCGTCTTAGCGGGTCTTCTCCCAAAACGGCCCAACCTTTGTCGCGACGAAACTGCCGGATGCGCTCTCGTTCGATCAGCAGTTTGAGCAAGGGTGGCCTGACCATTTCAGTTTTCCCATCGGCATACATGACACGTATCATCATATGCGGTCCTCCTTTCGGGAAATTCACTCCTTTCATCATAACATCATCAGGCCGATGCACAATAGAGGGAGAAAGAACAGACCGGAGATCAATCAAGGGGAACCAGTAACCCACCACAGCGGACGTGGACCCAGCGTCGTCCTCGTGGCAAACGACGCAGGCGTTTCAACAGAAAACCGCACTCTTTGCAGCGGGCCACAGGCTTGAGTCGTTGCTGATAGAGGGATTGCATTGCGGGTGAGTTTTCGGCCCTGCTCTGACCACCGATCTGTCTGAGCCAATGTTGCCAGTTTCGCCCGTGCGGGTTGCGGTATGTCTGGCCTGGCGCGGTCGTTTGATGATCCAGAAAATGAGCAATCTCGTGCAGCAGGGTCTGCCTCAGGCTTGCTTCTTCCTGAGCAAATTGCAACCGGATCGCCAGAGGTCTGGTGCCCTTGAAACTGTAGGAACCAAGCCGGGTGACCGCACGGCTGCTTTTGAGCGGGAGGCGAGTCAAGGCAGCAAACAGGAGCCGAGCCTCTTCGTCATCAAGCTCGTTTTTAACCTGTTCGTACAACTGATCATGCAGATCAAGCTGACGTAAAAGATCTCCGACGCACGAACAGGTCAACATGAGCTTTTATTCTGCTGACGTTCAACCTGCTGCTGCAAAAAACGGCTGGCTTTGTCACGCGTGACGTGACCCAGCCTGTGCAACAGGGCGAAGGGCACCTCAGTAAACCCGTACTGATCACGAAGTTCCTGTTCCATCCGGGCCCAGAGAGCTGCCGTCATACTGGCATCAGCCAGAGCCCGGTGAAAACGACTGGCCGCAGGCAATTCAAGGTAGTGGACCAGGGTGCCCAGTTTATGATTGGGCGACTCAGGAAAAACACGCCGAGCCGCAAGCATTGAACAGGCAACAGATGCAGGAACATCCAGTTGATAACGCTGAAACTCGGCCAGCAGAAAACGTTGATCAAACGAAGCGTTGTGGGCCACCAGGGGTGACGGGGTGACGGGCCGACAAATCGACAGAAATCTCTGACAACCCCGGCAGCCGGTGGAGCCGTTTGGAGCATCTCATTGTTGATACCGGTCAGATCGATAATAAAGGGATTCAGATCGCATTCAGGATTAATCAAGGATTGAAACTGATCAACAATGGCACCCTGTTGCAGCCGAACCGCGCCGATCTCGATCACCCGATCTCCGTCCTGGGGAGACATGCCGGTCGTCTCAAAATCAAAAACCACTATCGATTCAGGTTCGATAGTGGAAAAGAGGGGGATCTGAGTTGTCACATGAACACCCTGCTAAAGATCAATCATCAAAGTTGCTGCGTCGGTCTGCACCACGATAATCACCGCGCAAGGTGCTGCGAATACTGTCTTTCCCCAGATCAACCCAGCCACAGGAACGGCGAAACTGGGTAATACGCCGGGCATCGATCAACTCTTGCAGTTCGCGGGGTCGTACCAACTCGATTCGTCCATCAATGAATTTAACTTTTATCTGCATCGTCTCTCCGAAATTAATTTTTATTTATGCTAACCGATTCTACGCAGATTTCAATCGAGTAATTGATCGATTTCATCAAAATCGAGCCGTTGTTCGGCCAATTCCTTGATCAGATCAATCTTTTCGGTATCTTCGGCCACGACCTTGGAAACATCCTCTTTAACGATTTCAAAGACTGTGGTTGATGTCCGCCCGGCACGCATATAGGGGATCCCGCTGTTTTCGATAATTCGCTGGGTAATGGCACTGATCGGCCCCACTCCGGGGATAATGATCCCGGCCAGTTTATCACTGTATTCCGGCAACTTATACAGGTTGGCCAGAGTCACCAGCAGTTCATCACGGCTGCTGTTGACGATCAGCAGGGTCGATTCTTTGAGAAGACCGGCAACGCGCTGCGTCGAGGCGGCTCCGATCTGGACATTGTGGACAATCCGCTGGGCTTCTTCTTCACTGCAGTGCAGTTCAATGTCGAGGACTCCGGCAATACGACGCAGGGTCGGATTGGCCAGAATGGGCTGATAATTGAAGCCACCCAGAACATCCACCCCGGTCGGGGCAAAGGCCAGATCGAGATAGCGCAGGGTCCGTTCGCGTTTTTCGGGCAGGATTTTATTGACCAGGATCGATTTAACCGGGACCTGCTCTTTTTCGAACAGGGCCATATTCATACAGGCGGCATCGACAACGTTTCCCAGCCCACCCCCTGTCACCATCATCACCGGTGCCGCAGCCAGACGGGCGATTCGAGCATTGCTGCACCCAATCACCGAACCGACTCCGGTATGCCCTGCCCCTTCGATGATCAGAAAATCATTTTTACGCGCCAGTTTATCGATGGCTTCGGCAATCCGGTACAGGATCTGCTCACGCGAGAGGTCACCGTCAAGAACCCGCTTGGTGTCTCCCGGATGCAGGACGAAAGGTGACATCAATGACAAATCATCTTCAAGGCCAAACACCCGGGCGATCAGGACCGCATCCTTGTCAGCGATCAATCCGTCATACTCGGCCGGTTTGGGTCCAATCGGCTTGATAAAACCGACCTTGCCATATTTTTTCATCGCCATGTGCATCAGCGACAGGCTGGTGGTGGTTTTACCGCTATTCTGGCCGGTTGCAGCAATAAAAATCTTGCGTGCCACGTTTTTTGTCTCCCGTTGGTTAGCTACTTTCGAGATTTACCATCTCTTGTCTGTCGGGCGCAAGGTGCCACGTTCACTGTCCGACTGCAAGCTTTTATCGTCTCAGTGGTACAAGTTGCAACAGGGCAAAAATCAAGGTTGCACAGACCACAATCGAGGGCCCTGCCGGGGTATCAAATTGCCAGGAGCCGTAAAGCCCGCCACAGACCGCAACAGCTCCGGCCAGGGCCGCCAGCACGGCCATCTGCTCCGGAGAGCGGGAAAGCCGCCGGACTGCCGCAGCGGGCAAAATAAATAATGAGGTAATCAGCAACAGCCCCACCACCTTCATCATGATCGCCACGACCAGAGCCAGTAAACAGGAAAATGCCAGCTGAACCAGATCAACCGGGACACCCTCGACCCGGGCCAGATCTTCATGCAGGCTGATCGCCAGCAGCGGCCGCCAGAGGATCAGCAGCAGCACCAGGGCAAAAATGCCACTGCCATAGATCATCACCAGATCTCTGCTGCCAACAGCGAGAATATCACCAAACAGGTAGGCCAGCAGATCAATGCGCAGATTATCAATAAACGCGATGGTCACCAGCCCCAATGACAGCGCACTGTGCGACAGGATGCCCAGCAGGGTATCAGATGGCAGCCGTTGCTGACGTTGTAGAAAAAAGAGCAGTACCGCCACCAGCAAACAGACCGCCATGACCGCCAGCAGGGGATCAACCTGCAACAGAAACCCCAGCGCAACCCCCAACAGGGCTGAATGGGCCAGGGTATCGCCAAAGTAGGCCATCCGTCGCCAGACAACAAAGGTACCAAAAGGTCCGGCAACCAGGGCGACCCCGATTCCTGCGGCCAGAGCCCGCACCAGAAAATCAGCGAACATGGTCTTGCTCCTGACCGAGGGGGCAGCTGCACCCCTGATGCGGACACTGATCATGCCGGTGTTGCGGATCGTGATTGTAGATCGCCAGGTGCGGCAGAATCGCCGGGCCAAACAGCTTTAAAAACTGCTCGTCACGTTGAACCACTTCGGGAGTTCCGGTACAACAGATGTGCTGATTGAGACAAATGACCCGGTCGGTGGCAATCATCACCAGATGCAGATCGTGCGAAACCATCAGGACCGCACAACCATAGTCATCGCGCAGCTTGCCGATCAGTTCAAAAAGTTCGACCTGACCCTGTACATCAACCCCCTGCACCGGTTCATCAAGCACTAGTAGCTGAGGTCGTCGCAGCAATGCCCGGCCCAGCAAAACCCGTTGCAACTCACCCCCGGACAGGTCTGCCAGACGAGCTGTCAGCAAACGACTGGCGCCAACGGCATCCAGCACCTGCTGCAACTGGCTTTGACTATAACGGCCTGTCAGTCGCATGAATCGAGCGACACTTAAGGGAAAGGTCCGATCGACAACCAGTTTCTGCGGCATGTAGCCAATCCGCAAATCAGCAGCCCGAACAACCTGGCCACTGTCGGCTTTAAGCAAACCAAGAGCAACTTTGAGCAGGCTGGTTTTCCCGGCGCCATTGGGTCCGATCAGGGTAATAATTTCACCCGGGGCAATGGCGCAACTGACATTTTCAAGGATATGCCGACCGCCACGCACCAGACAGATCTTTTCCAGCGTCAGCAAGGACTCTGTCTTGTCACCCGGTTTCTGTTTTTCGTACCCCATATTCATTGGCCTTGATATTGGTGCGCCAGTATCTGGCAACGCTCCGGCGATGGCTTCATCCCCCCAAACCGGGCTTGACATGGATGCTAAGATTACATCATGAATAGCCCTTTGTCCTCACTCTTTTCTTACGGACTATACTGATGCGGATTTTTTTTGTTTTGCTGGGTCTGCTGCTGGCAACGCCCGCCCTGGCAGCGCCCCGGATTGTTGTCAGCATTGCCCCCATCCATTCACTGGTTGCAGCACTAACCAAAGGTATCTGTGCGCCGCAATTGCTGTTATCTCAAGGCGGCAGCCCCCACAGTGCCAGCTTGCGTCCTTCACAGGCCCGAGCGCTCAGTCAGGCCGATCTGCTGATCTGGGTTGGACCAGAGCTGGAATCTTTTTTGAGTCAATCGGTTAAGCAGCTTGTGCGGCCAGGGGCTGAAATGCGGCTGTTGACTCTTGCCGGCCTCAGGGTGCTGCCGCAACGAAAAGGGGGATTCTGGGAACAGGAGGACGATCATTCAGATGGGCACCAGCATGGCGAACAGGGAATCAACCCGCATATCTGGCTGTCACCGGCAAATGCGAAACAGATTTCCCGCGCGATCTCCAAACGTTTGAGCCGAATCGACCCTGCAAAACGTTCAGGATACGAACAGAATTTGGCCTTGCTGCTTGATAAAATCACCGACCTGCAAAAAGAACTCTCACTCCAGCTACAACCGCTACAGGATCGTCCTTACCTGGTGTTTCACGATGCCTACCCCTATTTTGAGCAGGCTTTTTCGCTCAATGCTGTCGGTTCAGTTCGGGTTTCTGCCGAGCGGGCACCGGGCGCCCGTCGTCTGCAACAGATCCAGACCCGGCTGAAAGAAAGCCACGCAATCTGTCTGTTCAGTGAACCACAGTTCAGTCCGGCTCTGGCTCACAGACTAACCGCTGGCAGTCATTTAAGGTTGGGGGTGCTCGATCCTCTCGGCAAAACCGCTGACAGTGGTGAGGATGCCTGGTTCATCTTGATGAGAAATCTGGCCCGGAATCTGCGCAGCTGCCTGGCAGACCGTTGAAAAACCATCTGCGTTTCCCATGGCGATTTCAGTCCTGCGATGAGGCCTTGTCCTGCGCCAGGGCGGTACTGATCCGCTCGGCAATCCCTGCGGCATCAATCCCCAACAGTTTACGCAGTTCGGCCTGAGTCCCCTGTTCGACAAACTGATCGGGAATCCCGACCCGCAGGACAGGCAATGCGATCCCGTTATCGGCGAGCAACTCCAGAACGGCAGAGCCGAAACCACCTGCCAGGGCATTCTCTTCAGCCGTGAGCAGCAATGGAACCCGCCCGGCGATGTCAAGGATCATCTCGCTATCGAGCGGTTTGACAAAACGGGCATCGGCGACCAGCAGATCAATCCCCTGTTCGGCCAGAATATCTGCTGCCCGCAGGGCTTCACCGACCATATTGCCAACCGCAATAATTGCGACGTCTTTTCCTTCGCGCACAATTTCACCCTTGCCAATGGATACCGGCTCGACAGGTTGCGCCAGAGACAATCCCTCGCCATTTCCCCGCGGGTAGCGGTAGGCAAAAGGACCCTCATGTTCAAGAGCCGTTTTCATGGCCCGTTTCAACTCCAGTTCGTTACGCGGCACCATCAGCACAAGGTTCGGGATATGGCGCAGGTAAGACAGGTCAAAAACACCATGATGGGTCGGTCCGTCCGCCCCCACCAGACCACCGCGATCAAGGGCAAAGCTGACCGGCAGGTTCTGCAAACAAACGTCGTGCAGAACATTGTCGTAGGCACGCTGAACAAAGGTCGAATAGATCGCAACGACCGGGCGCAACCCACGGCAGGCCAATCCGGCAGCAAAGGTTACCGCATGCTGTTCGGCAATCCCGACATCGAAGAAACGTTCAGGAAACGCTTCTGCAAAATCACAGAGTCCGGTCCCGGCAGGCATGGCTGCAGTGATGGCGACAATCCGCTCATCCTGTTCGGCCATCTCGATCAGAGTCTGACCAAAAACACCGGTATAGCTGATCGCACCGGGTTTTCCGGCAACAACCTGTCCTGTTTCCGGATCAAAAGGACCGACACCATGAAACTTGGCGGGCTCCTCTTCGGCGGGGGCATAGCCCTTGCCTTTACAGGTTGCAACATGCAGCAGGACCGGCCCACGAATGTTGCGCAGATTACCAAGTGTCTCGATCATTTCGGGCAGGTTATGCCCATCAAGAGGGCCGAAATAGTCGAAACCAAAGGCCTCGAACAACATGCCGGGGGTCATGAACCCTTTAAATGATTCTTCGGCCCGCTTGGCAATATTGACCAGATCCTTGCCGAAGCCGGGAACGTAGTTAAGAATATTTTCGGTCTCTTTTTTAAACCGCAAAAAGAGATCGCTGGTCATCTTGCGACTCAAGAAGGAAGAGAGCGCCCCAACGTTGGGTGAGATCGACATTTCATTGTCATTAAGAATGACGATCAGATTTTTTTTGAGGTGTCCGGCATGGTTCAAAGCCTCGAAGGCCATACCGGCCGTCAACGAACCATCACCGATCACCGCCACGACCCGCTCATCACCCTGCTGGATATCGATTCCGGCGCTCATGCCAAGTGCCGCCGAAATGGAGGTACTGGCGTGGCCGACATCAAAGGCATCGTGCTCACTCTCGGCACGTTTGGGAAAGCCACTGACCCCGTCAAGTTGACGCAGTGTCGAAAATTTATCGAGTCGTCCGGTCAGCAGTTTATGGCCATAGGCCTGATGACCAACATCCCAGACAATACGGTCTTCAGGTGAGTTGAAGACCTTGTGAATGGCCAGGGTCAGTTCAACAACCCCCAGGGAACTGCCCAGATGACCACCATTTTGGGCGACAGTTGAAATGATTTTCTCACGCAGCTCGGCAGCCAGTTGCTCGAGTTGCGCCAGGTTCATATCGTTAAGATCAGCAGGAGATTTCAGATTGGCGAGCAGGTCACTCATTTTTCTACCTCAATCAGATACAATCGGTATCTGTTAAAAAGAACGGTCAATAATATAGGTGGCAATTTCACGCAGGGGGCGTGCCTCATCACCAAAGGGTTGCAACGCACTAAAAGCCATGTCGCGCAGATCGCGGGCTCTTTGCCGGGCTCCTTCGAGCCCCAGCAGAGCCGGATAGGTTGCCTTGCCACGCTCTTCATCACTGCCGACATCTTTGCCGAGCTCTCGCTGGTCAGCAACAATATCGAGGATATCATCTGCCACCTGAAAAGCCAGTCCTGCTGCTTCGCCATAACGATGCAGAGCACGTCGTTGAACGGTATCGGCGCCACCGATGATCGCACCAATTTCGATGGCGGCCAGAATCAGCGCCCCTGTTTTGTGGGTGTGAATATATTCGAGGGTCGGCAGATCGATCTTTTGCCCTTCAGATTCCATATCAACCACCTGACCACCAACCATCCCGAGACTTCCCGCCCCCCGGGCCAGCTGATGAATAATCTCAAGGCGATCGACAGGATCAAGATGCGTCAGGACCTGGGGATTGGACAGCAGGATAAAGGCTTCTGTCAGCAGGCCATCCCCCGCCAGAATGGCAATCGCTTCCCCATAGACTTTATGGTTGGTCGGCTTGCCACGCCGCAGATCATCATCGTCCATGGCGGGCAGATCATCATGGATCAGCGAATAGCTGTGGATCATCTCCATGGCCGCCGCTGCGGGCAGGACATCTTCGGGCTTGCCCCCTGCGGCCTCACAGGCTGCCGCCATCAATACCGGACGAATCCGTTTTCCACCGGCAAAGACCGAATAGCGCATTGAATCATGCAAACTGCCCGGCAGGGTCGTCGCTTTGGGAAGATAATGATCAAGCGCAGCCTCGACCAG
Organism: Deltaproteobacteria bacterium; assembly: GCA_024276935.1. Lineage (GTDB taxonomy): Bacteria > Desulfobacterota > Desulfuromonadia > Desulfuromonadales > Geopsychrobacteraceae > Geopsychrobacter. The sequence goes on along the minus strand of JAJRWH010000025.1, from coordinate 18,040 downwards.
CTGGATGCGTTTTTTCAGATACAGGTCGAGGGACCAGGCTGAGTCACTCATCAAACGCCTCCCGTATCAAGCTGTTATCCTGCTGTTTAAGCAGACGCTCAACCTGCAATTCTACCTTGTCGAGGGCCTTGCGACACTCGGCAGCAGACTTGACTCCCTGTTCGAATGTTGCAAGGGCCTCTTCCAGTTCGAGGTCACCTTCTTCAAGCCGGGCAACCGCGTCTTCGAGTGTCTTGATTGCGGCTTCGAATCCTTTTTTCCTGGCCATCGCTATCGATCTCTCTCTCTTTTGGTCCCTGTCTGTCTCTGACAGATTCCGCCATCAAAAATACATAACAAACGCTGATTATCACCAGCGGCTGAGTCCGGGGTCAAGTCTCTTGCGTTTTTTTCTCGTTAACAACCTGACAAACGCGTGCAGAAAGCTGGCCCTGATGTAACTGCAGGGATATCTGATCACCAACCTTGACCTGGGTACTGTCACGCAATGGCGTGCCCTCGGGTTGCAAACGGGCCAGAGCATAACCACGCCCCAGAACGCGCAGAGGGGACAGGGCATCCAGATGTTCAACCATTTGCCGAAGGCGGTTTTGCTGGCCTTGTACCTGCCAGGCGATCGCTCGTTGCAGATGCTGATCAAGCTCACCCAGCCTGCGCCGTCGTTCTCGCCAGGACTCCAGAGGAGAGACCAGACGTCGTTCAAGATCGGTCAATCGGGACCGGATCAATGTCAGCCGATTCTCTATCACCCGGCCCAACCGTAACACCAGCTGGTCACAATGGCGTTCAAGTTCGTGACGGTTTTTAACCACCAGCTCAGCCGCAGCGGTCGGGGTCGGAGCCCGAAGGTCGGCAACCAGATCGGCGATGCTGAAATCAACTTCATGGCCGACTGCCGAAATAACCGGCAGTTTCGAGGTTGCAATGGCACGGGCGACAACCTCTTCGTTGAATGCCCAGAGATCTTCCAGCGAGCCACCGCCCCGACCAACGATCAACACCTCGGCACTGCCCTCCCGGTTGAGGTCGGCAATGGCTTCGGCAATTTCAGCAGCGGCACCTTCTCCCTGGACCCGCACGGACCGCAGCAAGACTTTAAGACCTGTGGCACGTCGGCGCAAAACGGTGAGGATATCGTGAATGGCGGCGCCCGTGGCCGAGGTGACAACCCCGACTGTTTGCGGATATTCCGGTAGTGCTTGTTTGCGCTTGGCAGCAAACAGACCCTCTGCTGCCAATTTTTGTTTCAGTTGCTCAAAGGCCAGCTGCAAGCCACCGACTCCAACCGGTTCAAGTCCTTCAACGATCAGTTGCAGTTCACCTCGCTGAGGATAGACCGAGGCACGCCCCCGACAGATTACCTGGGTCCCGTTTTCGGGCTTAAAACGCAATAATCGGGCATGACTGCGAAACATGGCACAGCGCAACTGGCCCCGATCATCCTTAAGACTGAAATAGCAGTGTCCCGACGCGGGACGGGAAAAATTGGAAATCTCCCCTTCAACCAGAACGTCGACGAAGTTTTCTTCCAGCAGATCCTTAAACAGGTCAACCAATCGCGAGACGGTCAATGGTTCAGATCTCATTTTTAAACCTGTTCATTTCTTTTCATTCGCCAGCCTCCGGGCAACGGGCTTTGATTGACAGCAACGAACCAATCTCTTATAAACTCTGACAGGTTCCTGGCGACAAGATCAACCCCCACAACCTGAATCAAGGAGAAACCATGCCGCGCCCTTATGTCATAACGGTTTCAAGTGAAAAAGGCGGGGTCGGCAAAACCACCCTGGCAACGAATCTGGCGGTCTATCTTAAAGCCCTCGCCGAGGACCTTCCTGTCACCCTGTTGAGCTTTGATAACCATTTTACTGTCGACCGCATGTTTCGGCTCAGTGCCGACCAGACCGAACTTCATGTCGGTCAACTCTTTTCTGCCACCCCGGCCTCAGAGTTGATTCGCCAGGGTGAATATGGTGTGCAGATCATTCCTTCCTGTCGCGATCTGAACCTTTTCAATCCTCAACCTCCAGCAGATGAAGATCTGGCCCGTATTCTCAGTCGCACTGAGCTTGGTGGGGTGGTTATTATCGACACCTGCCCGATTCTTGATCCATACACCCGCAACGCCCTCTTTGCCGCCGATCGGGTGATTGTTCCGATCAAGGATGCGCCTTCGCTGGAAAATTGCCAACACCTGGCAAATTTCTTTGCCGATCATGGCATCTCGCGAGCCCCGTTACGCCTGCTCCCCTGCCTGATCGACACCAGAATCCGCTACAGCGGACCCTTCAAGGATTCGTACCAGCTGCTCAAGGCTTATGCCATCAATCGGGGCTACCGCTGCCTGGAAGGGTTTATCGCCAAAAGCCCCAAGGTCGAATCATTGGCAACCAATCCCGAAGGTAAAGTCTACCCGGTACTGACCCATGGACGCAGCACCGAGGTGCACTTGCAGTTTACTCATCTGGCGCGTCAAGTCTATCTGGAATATCTGGAAAAAGGGCCACATCGGATGGGAGAGGTCTCTGAAGCTCAGCGCACGCGCGACAACGCGCTGATTCACCGCGAGCAGGAACGTCGCCAACGCCTGCTTGATTCATGTTTGTGCTGTGGCAAAAAACTCGATTTCACCCAACTTGCAGAGGCCTTCTATCTTGAAACTTCAGGGCGTGAGACCTGCGGCTTTATTGAGGAAAGCTGTTTTTATGAGATGGTTTTCTCAGATCTCTACGCTGAGCAGAAAACAGCCCCGGGAGCAGCAATCAAGGAACTGTTTCGCGAAACGGCTCAGGTCTCCTGCTTTTTATTACAGCGTCTGGATTCAAGCCATGTCAAACTGGCCCGGCTTGACCACAACGGCGAAACCCTCTCCTGTCGGACCAGCGAGGTGAAAAGCAGTCGAGGTCTTTTGCGGCGGGGCATCCCCTTGCTGCACAATCTGCTCGAACGGACTCTGTCGGCCAATGAACGCCACTCACTACTGCTGATCAAAAAGTCAGCGAATCCGGCAACATCAATTCTTGCCGAAACACCCTATTCCCGCTTTCAGGCCATCTTCAGTCGGGCCCGGCTGGATTACGCCCGGCAGGATCAAGCGGTTGATGCCGGTCTGAACAATCCGGTTTTCCCCTGAGTTCGCTCCGCTAATAACGCTTGACCATTTGCGAGGCCAGAACAAAATCAACCTTTTGTGAACGTAACCAGTTTTCATTCTGGCGCAAAGCCTGAAAAGTCTCGGGATAAGGATGACAGATCGCAATAACCGCCCCTTTTTCTTCGGCGATTTTGATCATTTTGCGTAACTGACGACTGATGTAGGCAACATTTTCTTCATTATCGAGAAAGATGTTGCGCTGTGCGGTACGCATCCCCATACGACGCGCTTCGTCAAAAGCGACCGAATCGCCGATGGTCCGGCTGTCGACAAAGAAGAAACCTGCCTCTTTCAACTCGGTCAAAACCGTATGCATTGCCGACCGGTTTTCGGTAAATCGTGATCCCATATGGTTATTGCCACCGCTTGCCCCGGGAACCCGCTGTTGATAAAGCTGCAGACGTTTTTTTAACTCGGCAGTACTCAAGTCGAGCAACAAGGCCTCTGGTCCCGGACTGATCGAGGGATAATTTCGGGGCTCCATCGGCAGGTGAATCATGAATTCGTAGCCTTCGTCCCTGAGCAACCCTGCACCGCGCGTCGCATATGAGGTCTGAGGCAAAATTGACGGTGTTACCGGCAGGGTCAGTGAAATCAGGTTGCGAAAACCTGACAGTTTGCGGCCCATGTCGTCCATAATGATCGCCACCCGCGGGCGTTTTTGCCGCACCTGCTCCGAAACCCGGTAGTGAAGTTCGAGGCGCAATTCACTTTGCCAATACACCCGGACCAGACCTTTTCGTGGCGCCAGATCAAGTTGTGCCGGACTGTTGGTCAAGGCAATCCGGGTTGCAAGTTCCATCAACCGTTTGGCCTCAGGATAGTCCTCGTACATCTGCAAACGAACCAGGTTGCCACGACTTTCAATGCGCCGCCACCCCTTGGTGCGATCACTGGCCAACAATTCATCTTCGACCAGGCGATCAACATCTGCGTAGGTTGAAATACGGATTTTTTCGACAGCGGGTGAAGCTGGCTGTAACCTGAAATAGATGACCAGGGCACTTAGTACCATCAGCCCACCAACCGCCAGAATAATGGCCAACCGGGTCCGTTGCGGCAACGGAGCCTTTTTTTTCTTTTTGGAAGCCTTGGCAGGCTGTTTTTTTCGGGTCATATCATTCACTTAAAAAAAGGGGGAGAACGACTCTCCCCCTTGCATCATTTTTTGTCAGCTGAGAATCAGGAAGCCTTGACGGCTTGAAGATAGTCGAGACCCTTGAGTAAATCAAGAGCACGCATCAACTGAAAATCCTTGCGCTCTTTCGGCGTCAGCTGAGGGTCCGCCGGCTGTTGCCGGTTTGAATCTGCCTCAAAATGATGGGCCAGGTCACGCTCCCGATAGTGTTCACGAGGCGGTTGTTGCGGCAGCTCAAGGTCGGGGACCTCAATATCGGGAGCAATGCCCCGAGCCTGGATAGAGGTTCCACTCGGGGTAAAATAACGGGCCGTGGTCAACCTCAGGCCGGAGTTGTCACTCAACGGAATAATGGTCTGGACCGACCCTTTGCCGAAGGTTCTTTCTCCCAGCAACAGGGCCCGGCCATGATCGTGCAGAGCCCCGGCAACGATTTCAGAAGCGCTGGCGCTGCCTTCATTGATCAACAACACCAGCGGATATTCGGGTTCAGTCCCCTTGGTTGACGCCTGAAACCGCAATTGGCTCGCCTTTTCACGCCCTTCAGTGTAGACGATCAGGCCCTGGTTGAGAAACAGGTCAGAGACAGCCACCGCCTGATCGAGCAGCCCACCGGGATTGTTGCGCAAATCGAGAATAAGCCCTTTGAGCCGGGCCTGGTTTTCAAGACGCATCTTTGCCAGCAAGTCTTTCAGTTCACGACCTGTCCGCTCCTGAAACTGGCTGATCCGGGCATAGCCAAAGCCTGGTCCAAGAAGGCGCCCGCTGACACTGTGAACCTGAATAACTTCACGTTGCAGATCGAACTCAAGCAGCTTGTCGACCCCCTTGCGGCGGATACCAAGTTTGATCTTTTCGCCAGCTTTACCCCGCATCATACGGACCGCTTCCATCAGATCAAGATCCTGGGTCGCCTTGCCGTTAATCTGGACGATACGATCACGGGCGCGAATTCCGGCACGTTGGGCCGGTGTCCCCTCGATGGGAGCGACAACTGACAAGACCCCTTTTTCGATGGTCACCTCGATACCGACCCCACCGAATTCACCATGCGTATCAGCCTGCATCTCTTCATAAAGTTCCGGGGTCAAAAAACTGCTGTGGGGATCAAGTGTTGCCAGCATGCCCCTGATTCCACCATAAATCAGATCACGGATATCGACATCTTCGACGTAGCTGCGATGAATAAGAGCCAGTACATCGGTAAACAGCTCCAGATCAGCATAGGCCTTGTCGTCTGTTGCAGGTTCGGCCTCCTTTTGTGCCCCGACTGTAACAGACGTCAGCAACCCAACCAGAACCAGGGCAAGAAACAAGCGACGCAGAATCGACATACTCACCTTCTTTCGTAGAAAAAGCCAGAACCCCTTACCTGCGTTTCAACCAGGAAAGAGGATTGACCGGTGCACCATTCTGACGAATTTCGAAATAGATCCCCTGCTCTCCCGGCAACCCGGCGAGGGCAACAGGCTCACCAGCTTCAACGCGATCTCCACGCTGTTTAAGAAGCTCTTCTGCCTGGGCATAGAGGGTATGAAATCCACCGTCATGGGCGACAATGAGCAGATTGCCATAACCTTTAAACCAGCTCGCAAAAACGACTTTACCAGAAGCCACTGCCCGCATTTTTGCCCCGCTTGCTGCTGCTATCTCGACACCGTGACTTTCATACAATGTGCCGAATTCAGGGTTTTTCTGTGTTCCAAAACCGACAAGTAACGGACCTCTGATCGGCCAGGGAAGTTTGCCTTTGAGGGCCGCAAACCGGCCACTGTTATTGTTCTGCAAAGGCTCAAGGTGGTTGATCAGTTCTTTGAGCCTCTGGGCTTTTTCTTTAAGCTGTTTCAGCTCTGCATGCAGTTGTGATTTATTGCGTCGTACCCGGCTGAGGAGTTTAGCCTGCAACCGCCTGGCAGAACGTGCATCTTCGCGTTAGGCTTTCTGCCGGGCAAGATTTTTTTCCTGTTGTTGTTGCAGAGTCTTCAGCTGACTCAAACGGGCATTCTGGCGCGTCAGACTTTCACGGAAATCGGCCACCATTTTTTTGTCATGTTCGAGAATCCGCGACAGATATTCATACTGCTGTGCCAGCTCCATAGGAGAATCGGCAGAAAACAGCAACTTGAGGATTCCGGAATTCCCCTCTTTATACAGAGCCGCCAAACGTTTTTTCAACCGGTGCTGCTGGATACGCAACTCTCCCTTGCCCCGGTTTATGGCTTCACGAACTTTGCTTTCCTTCTTTTTACTTTTACGCTGTTCGCGCCGTAACTGGCTGATCCGACGATCAATTTCCTGCAGGCTGGTATTAATAACGACCAGATCGCGCAACAGGGAAAGCTCTTGTTGTTGCTGGGCCTGCAAGGATTTGCTGGCCTGTTCAATCCGCTGACGTATCTGCTGTAAACGCGCCCGATTTTCCTGCTGTTCTGCACAAAATGCCGAAATCGGCAAGGTGAGTAACAACAGGCAGACCGCTAAACGTAACAGAGCAACCATCATCATTTACAGCCGGACAAACTTACGTAAAGAAAACAGACTTCCGAGCAGACCCAACATGACCCCGCAAACAACCAGAATCAATTGTTGGTTCCCGGCAAGAAAAACCGGATCAAAGCCTACGGGTGTCAACCAGAATGATTGCAGACTTTTTTGTACCAGCAACTTGAAGGACAGTCCCAGAAACCCGAGAGATAATAAGCCACTGATCAACCCCTGCAAGGCTCCTTCAAGCAAAAACGGAATCTGAATAAACCGCTTGGTCGCCCCGACAAGGGCCATGATTTCAAGTTCATCACGCCGCGCATAAAGGGTCAGCTTAATCGTATTTGACACAATAAAAAGGGCCGCAAACAAAAAGAAACTCCCCAGAATGAGCCCGACAAATTTCAGCAGATCGACAAAGTTTTCAAACCGTTCCAGCCATTCCTGGCCAAACCGCAGATCATTGAAACGTGAATCTTTTTTAAGCAGAGAGACGACCCGTTCAACCCCGGCACGATTGCGGGATTTTGCCTTGAGAGTGACTTCGAGTGACGCCGGCAGCAGATCACGACTGACACCTTCGAGTAATCCGGCATCATCACCCAGACGGGTTTTGAACCGCTTGAGGGCTTCGGTTTTTGAAACATAAATAACCTGCTTGACGTCCGGAAAGGCTTCAACTTTACGGACCAGAGGTGCCAGCTGATTGCGCGACGGAGGTTGCTGAAAATAAGCCACAACCTGAACTTCTTCGCTCCAGCTGCTGGCCAACCCCTGAATATTGATCACAACCAGAAAAAAGGTTGCCACCGTGGCCAGAGCAACGGCCATCGTCAGAATCGCCGCGCTGCACAGGACCGGCCACTGGCGCATATTGCGCAGAGCTCGACGGATAAAATAGCGGATATTTTCCAGCACTAACCTGACTCCATAAAATTCTTCACCTGCTTACGCCCATCAGTCTTCACCTTATTCAGGGCTGATGATCCATAATCAGACGCCCATCTTCAAGACCAAGAACCCGCTTGGGAAAGCGTTTATAAAGACTGTGATCATGGGTTGCCAACAGAACCGTCGTCCCACGGGCGTGAGCATGTTTGAACAGTTCCATAATTTCGTATGTCACTTCCTGATCGAGGTTTCCACTGGGCTCATCGGCGAGCAGAATCAAAGGATCAACCACCAGGGCACGGGCAATGGCAATCCGCTGCTGTTCTCCACCTGAAAGCTCAATGGGCCGCCGTTGCAGGCGATGTTCGAGACCAACCTCTTTGAGAGCCTGATAAACCTTTTTACTGACTTCGTAACGTTTTTTCCCCTGGGCCTCCAGGGCGAAAGCGACATTTTCGTAAACAGTCCGACTTCCCAGTAATTTAAAATCCTGAAAAACCACGCCGATCTTGCGCCGCAGGTAGGGAATCTGACGCCCGGTCATCCGGGTAATATTGGTGCCATTGATCAGAATCTGCCCACGGGTTGGCTTGGTTGCACCATAGAGCATACTGAGAAAGGTCGTTTTCCCTGCGCCTGAAGGGCCGGTCACGTAGACGAACTCACCCTTTTCGACGTGAACTGTCATTTCACGCAGCGCAACGCTTTCTTTGCCGTATGATTTGGTGACATTGAATAATTGAATCATGAATTTAGTCCGCAGGTTGCTCGTGCTCTGTCTGGTTCGTTATGTCATATGCAAGCAGAAATCACCACAGGAGACAGCCGTTACCAATCACGATAGGGAATTCCGTCGGTGCCGATTTGATCACTGCCACTTTTGATATCAAAACATCCACCCTCGGTCAGTTCACCATCTTCGGTCGGTTCGGGGGGAACACACTCCCAGGTATCAGTCGCTCTGGTCACCGGATCGCGTGGCAGAGCGCGCAAATAGTGGTCTGAGACCAGACTGTCAAGGGTATCGGGATAGCGCCCATTATCCGCATAGTAGGCATCCAGAGCCCGCCGCATCTGATACAGGTCTTCACTCAAAACCGTTTCACGGGCCTTGATCTGGTGCATGCGATAGCTTGGTATCGCAATCGCCGCAAGAATGCTGAGAATCATCATGACGGCCAGCAATTCAACCAGGGTAAAACCCGGCGATTTTTTCCACAGGTTCACTCTATCGCTCATCTTTGGTTACCAACTGTTGTAAGGTGTTCCATCGAGACCCGTTTTGTCACTCTGGGAGTAGACATCGTAGACATCCCGTCCACCCCAGACGGTAGAATCCGCCTCATCGGCGTAGGATCGCAAGCCCCATCCCTCATCATTTTCATCAAAGGGGTCGCGCGGGATACGCCGCAGATATTTGCGTTTGACCTCGTAAAGCCCCCCCCAGTCACTGCCCTCAACCAGAGCCTGAAGATCTTCAGGATAGCCGCTCTCATCAATTGATATGGTAATTTTTTTTGCCGCAACCGCCTTGTCATAGTCGGCCTTGTATTCGTCGAGAGCCGTGCGGATTGTACGCAGGGCACGACGCAATTCCAATTCTTTGGTACGTTGAACGGTCACCTCGGTCATCGGGATTACTGCCGCGGCAAGAACTGCCAGAATCGCCAGCGAGATAACCATCTCGATCAGGGTCAAACCAGAGTGACAACGTAGTTTTCGGGCCACAAAGAACAAGGTTTATTGCACCTCAACAATCAGACCACGGCTGTCAATCGCCAGGCGCTCTCCTGCCGGGTTACGAAAGTTCACCCGTTCCGGGGCAATCGACAGTTTTCCGGTCGCCCTGGCCTTGAAGACCAACCGGGCGAGCAGCCCGCCACCGGACACACCCCGACCTCCGGTTCCCTGCTTCAAACCAAGAATAAGTCGGCCTGAATTGGCCATCAGGGTACTGGTAAAGATTGATTGACCACCATTTTTCTTGAAAAATGTCCCTTCGCTGGCGCTGACAAACTCGACCAGTTTGGGATCGAAACGGATATACAGCGGGGCACTGAAAAGACTCTTAACATCCTGAACCCTGAGTGTCACACTGAAGTTCTGGCCGACCCGGGCAAGCCGGTCACCTTCCAGAAAAATTGTCGGTCGGGTAATCGCTTCGGGTGACTTGAGTCCCGCAAGAACAACCTCGGGAACAACCTTGCCCGTATCAGCAACAACCGGTTGTGAGACCGACTTTTTCGCCGTTTGCGGCGGTGTTGTGACCACAGCAGAGTTTGTTGCAGGCTTTTTCTGGCTGACTGGTACCACGGCAGGTGTAACCGGCGTGGGTGTTTCAGGCACAGCTTGAGGCTGAACATCCAGAGCTTGTGGCTGGCCCGCCTGAGGGGTTGTTTTTTGTAATGCAGGGACTGAGCGCGGCAGGGTTTTACCCTGTCCTTCGACATATTCGTCGGCGAAAGAACCAAAATTACGCCCTGTTCGCAGGTCATCCTCGCCCCCGGACCAGATTGTTGCCGACGTTCCTTCGGGCAATCTGACTGCCCGCACAATGTGCGGTGTAATCGACAACAGGATTTCGCGTTTGGTTTTGTTGGTCACATAATTGGTGAACAGGGAACCGAGCAACGGGATATCGCTGAGAATGGGAATACCGGTTTTTGTTTTGCTTTCATCATCGCGCAACAAACCGCCGATGATGGTTTGTTCACCATCTTTGAGGATCAGTTCGGTGTTGGCATTGGTCGTTGAGATGGTCAGCACTGTTGTGCCCTGATTGATTGTTTTGCGATCTGAAACATTGCTGACTTCAAGACCAATTTTTGTCACGATGGTATTGTCGAGCTGAATCACCGGCTCAACATCGAGTTTGACCCCGACATCGACATACTGGACACTATCTGATTTTTGCTCACCATTTGCGCCACTGGTTGTAACCGTTACCACAGGTTCGCGGCTCCCGATATGAACCTTGGCCTTGCCTTTATTTTTGACCCTGATCTTGGGACTGGCGAGAATTTCAGCATCGCCACGTTGCTTTTTAAGATCGAATGTTGCCGAAGGCACATTGTAGAGAAATTTAAGGTTATTGAGGGTTCCTGCGGTTATGGCACCGACAGTCGTTGCCGGATTGGCGGGATCGCTCAAGCCAACGCCCAGCGAATAGGAACTGAGTTTGGGCCCCAGAGCCAGGTCTTTGGTATGACTGACCTCAACCAGTTCCAGATCAAAAACGACCTCTGAAGTAGCGCGATCATTGGCCTCAATGATCTTCTGCGCCAGCCGGATCACCTCGGGCTTGTCACGCAATACAATGGCATTGAGCTCTTCGTGAACATAGATTTTTCGCACCTGCAACATCGTACGCAGCAGATTGACCGCTTTTTTGGCATCGATATTCGACAGGTAAAAGGTCTGGATAATCTGATCAGAAAACTGCTTTTTCTTGTTTTTGGTATTGGAGAAAAGAATGATTGTCCGGCTGTTGAGAATTTTCTTGTCGAGCTTGTTCATCCGCAGCAACAACTCAAACGCCTGGGCAAAGGTGGCATCTTCCAGATAAAGGGTTGTCGTCTGCGAACGAATTTCCTCGTCGAGAATGAAACGAATCCCTGAAAGCTGGGTCAGAATATCGAAGACATCAGGCAGGCTGGCGGCTTTGAAATTGAGAGTTATCGGCTCGTTGGAGGTCACCTCCAGTTCAACACCGTCGATCATCGTCGAGGCATGACTGTCGAGTTCTTTTTTCAGATCCCGGGCAGGCCCATACTCGGGCAGGATATCCAGAGCCTCGCTGACCAACGTTCTGGCCTGCTTGAAATGGCGATCACGTAACATTTTGCGGGCTTCTTTTACCTGTCCGGCCACTTTCAGATAACGCTTCGCCTGCGCAGCTCCGGCCCGTCCCGATTCAATCGAACCATCAAGCCCTGTCGCCAGCTGATATTCTTCGAGTGCCTGTTGATATTCCTTGCGGTTCATCAATTCATCGGCCCGGGTGACATGATACAAAGCGGCACGATGACGCGCCAGCTGCAACCGCATCCGGTATTCATCTTTAGCCGGATTCTGTTCAACCGCTGTCGCATAAGCCATTACAGCCTGGTCGTAATCGCCTGCGGTAAAAAGCTCTCCACCTTTGGTAAAGGATGTAGAACCAACACCGGCGCAACTGGCCAACATCAGCAAAAACAGCCATCCAGATATTTTTCTCATCGATTCGGGACCTCGCAAGCTATGTTTCAAAATCTTCATTTTCAGTTTTCCCCACCAAGGGGTGGATGCCCGACCGGCATTGTCGAACGAACTGGTGGTACATAGGCCGGACGTCTTGATCGACCTGTTCTTTCGGGCTCCTGACGCAACGACAGACTGACCTCTGCGGATCCGTCAGTTCGTGCAATGGTAAGCAGGTCACGAGTGAATTCTGTGACCTGATAATAATCAGCAAAAGGTTGCCCTTTTTTAACCAGATAAACCTTGTTGTTCAATGAAACAAAGGCTGTCAATTGATCCCTCTTTTGCAGAAATCCAAGCAATTTGAATGATGGCATTCGCACAACACTGGGCTGAGGAGGTGGTGACGGAATTTGTGGCTTGACCACCACCGCCTTGGGTACAGGCACAGCTTTTTTAATAACAACCTTTGGTTTCACCGGGGCAGGCGGTGGTGAAAACAAGGGACCGAACAAGTTTTTGCGAGGCGGTTGAAAGCGCCGTTTTTCGCCCCCGGTGAAATCAAGTCGGGTGGCCGGAGTCTTCGCCACAATGGGCACGCCAGAGCCCCCTTTTTCGGCCCTGCTTACCGAAATTTGCTGAAGTTGGGGAGTATTTTGCCAGGCATAATAGAAGGCGCCTCCCGCCAGCAGTGCCAGCAATGGCAGAACGATCCGGGCATTTTTCATTGATCGCCCTCCAGAAAAAACGTTTGCAGTTGGAGTTGCAGGTTGACGACTTTTTTCTTTTTCTGCCGGGCTTCATCAAGCGCAATCTTTTGCAATATCAGGAGTGAAGGTGAATTCTCCAGCTGATAGATAAATTTTTTCAACTGACTGTAACGGCCACTCACGGCAAAGCTCAGCTGATAGCTCAATAGACCGACATCCTTGACCGGCTTGGCCGCATAACTGATCTGATCGATATCTATCCCGGCATCCTCGGCATAAGAATAGAGCCGTCCAATAAAATTACCGAGCCCGGTTCGAGCTGGCATCATCTGATAAAAATGGTCAAGGTCGTCGGCAATTCCGGTAATTTTGGCCCCGCCCCCCGCCGCGACACGCAATTGGGCCTGGCGTAGCGCAGCCTGGGTCTTGCGCAATGTAATCCGGGATGATTCAAGAGCGGGGTCCATCCACAAACTCTGGCCAAGCTGGATGGCAAGCAGCAGCAAAACCAGCAGGCATAATAGCAGAATCTTGCCGCGATTTTCTCTCCAGAGGGCCTGTAACATCTGCTCACCTGGCATCAGAATACCCCCTCAATCTGGATTGAAAACGAGATGACTTCACGATCCTTTGCGGCGTAATCCTTCACCGTGATCCGTTGATGGCGCTTGAGATAAACCTGGGCAAACTTTTCATTTTTCAACAAACGATCCAGAAACAGCCGCATCTTGCCAAGATCTCTGGCATAACCGGTAATCGCAAGACTTTTCTTGGCGTAATCAGGTTTGAAACCATGCAGACTGACCCCGTCAGGAAGCAACGTTTCCATCCGATCAAGCAGAGCCGTCCAGCGAAAGGCATCAAGGTCAAGCAGGTCTTTGACCCTTTTATACTTTTTTTCCAGATCTTTTCGCTTTTCCTCAGTCAGAGGTTTGCGCGGGGCTCCTTGCAGGGTTTGCAGTTGGCGCTTGAGCTCCTGAACCCGTTGCTGGTTTTGCTGCAGGGTCTGGTTGTCGATCAACAGAGTATTAACCTGCCAGCCGATGAAAACCAGCAGCAGACACAGCAGAACCCAGAAGCCTCTTTGCAGGGCAAATTTGTTGACATAGCGCCGACTGGCCAGGTTTAGATTAAGTTTCATCCCTTATCCCACATCAGACTTTCGGCAACCCCGATTGCGGCGGCCATTCCGGCAGCATCGCTTTGTGATAAATTCAGGTGATCCTGACCGGCAAGTGTTTCCAGGGGTGACGGCAGAGAGTGAACCTGCCGGTCAAATGCTGACCCGACAGCATCTTTCAGCTGTTGTGAATCGTCCCAGTCTGTTTGCAGATACAGGACAGAACGGGCAAAGGTGCTATGCCCGCTGCGATAGGTAACCAGTGAGCGGTTGATCTCCTGAAAAACCGCTTCAGCACTGACCATCCCGGCTTTGGATCGATGAAAGTCGAGAATGCCATTTTGCACCGACAGCAGACTGAGCTGACGCTGATTCAGGGCGACAAAAATAAAATCGCTGCCAAAATCAACCTTGGTCCGATAACAATTGTAAATCTGCAGAGATTGAAAGTCGATCAGCGCGGCCGAGAAACCCGCTTCGGAGAGGAGATCCTCATACTGCTGACGAATCGTCTGATCAATCACCGAAACCAGAACCCGCCTGATTCCCGATTCCCGTTCGGCAAGAATCTGATAATCGAGGGCAAGGTTGCGGTAGTTGTCGGGAAGAATATCTTTCAGCTGCCAGCGGATAATATCACGTCCCTGCTGTCTGTTTTTAAAGGGGGTATCAACATCCAGCAGAAAAATATGCCCGGCAGCATCCGGCAGGCACAGGGCAACCCGTTCTTCACGTCCGGCAAGAGGCAACAGCACCTCTTTGAGGCTTTCGACAAAGCGCTGCGGATCCCGCACGTTCAGCTCACGGGCCATCGGAGCCACCAGCCCCTCACTCAGTTGCAGGGTCTGTCCACCACAGAGAACCCGACGGCGGCCTTTTCGCTTGAGCGATACGGCACGCAGTCCCTGGCGACGAACCTCTAGTCCAATGAAATTTCTGGAGAACACGCTGAGTTAATCCTCTGCAAAGGTCACGCGATTTATTTCACGGACCGTGGTTTCGCCTGCCAGCAATTTGGTGATTGCGGCCTCGCGCAAAAAGGTCGTTCCCATTTCAAGGGCAGCTTTTTTCAGTTCGGAAACGGGTCTCTTGTTAACAATCATCTCTCGTAATTCGTCGTTCATTTCGAGTAATTCAACAATTGCGCTTCGCCCGTGGTATCCCAGACCATTGCATTCTTTGCAACCGGCCCCTTCATAGAGAGTATGCCCGGCAAAACGGGTCGGGTTGAGCCCGGCTTCCTGCAACTCTTCATCGGTATAGCTGACTTCGCGCCGACAGTGGGGACATATTTTACGGATCAGACGCTGCGCCATGACACAATTGAGACAGGACACAAAATTGTAGGGATCGATCCCCATGTGCAAAAAACGGCCAAGGACATCAAATACATTGTTGGCATGAACCGTGGTAAAAACCAGGTGCCCGGTCAACGCTGACTGAACGGCGATCTGGGCGGTTTCAGGATCACGAATCTCCCCAACCATGATTTTATCCGGATCGTGGCGCAAAATAGAACGCAGACCTCGGGCAAAGGTCAGGCCCTTCTTCTCATTGACCGGAACCTGGACCACTCCCTTGACCTGATATTCAACCGGATCTTCAATCGTGATGACTTTTTCCTGCTCGGCATCTATTTCAGAGAGAGCAGCATACAGAGTTGTCGTTTTGCCACTACCGGTCGGCCCTGTCACCAGCACCATTCCGTAGGGTTCCCGGATGCGCGCCCGCACCCGAATACGCTCACGTTCCTCAAAACCGAGAACCTCAAGGGTGAGACCCTGCATATCGGCTGCAATCGATTCTTTGTCGAGAATTCGAATAACGGCATCTTCGCCAAAAATCGTTGGCATGATCGATACCCGAAAATCGATCGATTTATCACCCAGTCGAACCTTGAAACGACCATCCTGGGGAATACGACGTTCCGAGATATCAAGTTCACTCATGACCTTGATCCGGGAAATAATCGGTGACTGAAAACGACCGTCAATGGTTTCGGTCGCCTGATAAAGAACCCCGTCAACCCGGTACTTTATAACAACCCCCGCAGCAGTCGATTCGATATGAATATCGCTGGCCCGCTTGACCAGTGCATCGTACAGGGTCGAATCGATCAGGCGGATAATCGGGCTGGTATCTGCGGTCAGTTTTTCGATCGAGAGGACCTCGTCCCCTTTATCGGTCTCTTTAATCAGCTGTAATTTGAAATCTTCTGATGCTTCCCGCAAGACCCGCTGAGAGCCTTCGCCCCGTTCGAGCAGACGTTCAATCTGGGAGGCCGCAGCAATGCGCAGTGACAGGCTGAGACCAAGCTGCATCTCCAGATTATCCAGCATCCGGACATCAGTCGGGTCGGCAACCGCAATGGTCAAGGTATCGTCATCTCTTTGCAGAGGCACCAGCTTGTTTTTAAGGGGTAATCCAGCAGGTAAGGAAGCCATCAGATCTGCGTCGATGTAGGTATCCTTGAGATCGACATATTCATAACCAAACTGCAACGCCAACGCCTGGGCAAGCTGTTCTTCGCTGAATGCCCCCTCGGCCAGGCCGGTTTCGCCAAAGTTCTTGCCACTGATCTGAAGCTTTTCCAGCAGTATCTCAACTTCCGCCGAGGTGATGGTTCCCATCTCGACCAGAATCCGCCCCAGTTTTTTTCGTTCAAACTTCATCATCATCACCTAACGGATCGTTTGACCCATCTGGAAAATCGGGATGTACATTGCCACCACAATCAGACCGATCATCAACCCCATCACCATCATCAAGACGGGCTCGATCATGGTGGTCAATTTGACCAGCCGCTTTTCAACCTCTGACTCGTAAAAATCGGCGACATCGCCCAGCATCTCGGTCAGGGCACCGGTTGTTTCACCGACAGACACCATACGCAATGCAATCGCCGGGAAAAAACCGGTCCGCGTCAGGGATTCACTCAGTCCGGTTCCTTCTTCGACACGCTGGACAGCCAGAGCCATTTCCTGCTCAAGAGCACGGTTGTTCAGGGTTCCACGAGACATGGTCATCGCCGAAACCAGGGGAGTCCCGCTGGCAAGGGTCGTGCCCAGAGTTCGGGTGAAATTTGAAATCGCATAATCACGAAACAACCCCCCGAAAAAGGGGACTTTCAACAGAATTCGATCAAAAAAAAGTCGTCCCCGAGCTGAGTGTAAAAAACGCCTGAGCAGAAAAACACCTGCAACAACAATGACAACAAGCAGGGACAGGTAGCTGCTCAAACCTTCAGTAAAGGCAATCAGCAGCCGGGTCAGTAACGGCAGCTCCAGGTTGGCATCAGCAAATATCTGAGTAAAGCTGGGAACCACGTAAAGCAGCATAAAAAACAGAACACCGGTTGCCAGCGTTGTCAACAACAGCGGATAGAAAGAAGCACTGCGAATCCGGGCCCGAATCGCTTCGACCCGTTTTTGATAGTCGATAAAACGCCCGATGGTCAAGGGAAGATCACCGGTTTTCTCTCCCGCCCGAATCGATGCGACATAGAGATGTGGGAAAATCTGGGGATACTTGGCAAAGGCATCGGAAAGACAACTACCCGACTTTATTTCTTCACGGACCTCACGCAGTACTTCACGTAATCCCCCCGATTCCATCTGCTCGATCAATGTTTCGATAACCTGCAAAATGGGCAACCCGGAACGAATAAGTACCAGCAGTTCCTGATTAAACGCCAGAAAACGGACCCCGGAAACCCGGCCCTGGTGCTGACGTCCACCAAATAACGGACCAAAGATCTGCCGCCGAATGTTAAAAACAAAGAAACCCTGGCTTTCAAGATTCTGGCGCAAGAGCTCACGACTTGAAGAATCGAAAACCCGTTCGACAATTCGCCCGTCAGCTGTGCCAATTTTACATAAAAAGCTCGCCATAACGACGAACTTTAACATAAATTCGACAAAAAAAGAATGCTTTAACCGAATAAAATGACACTGTTTTTTCGAAAATAAAACCCTGAAATCTGCCTGAAATCCAACCGGCAGACAGCCTGAACTCAAACCCCGCGAATCCGTCGTTGCGTCACCTGCTCACCTGCGATTCCCCAATTATCGGTCGGCACTTCATCGATCACAACGACCGTAGTCTGGGGATTTTTGCCCAGCACATCAACCAGCAGCTGGGTTGCCCCTGCGAACAATCGGGCTTTTCCCCTTGAGGTGACCCTTTCATTGAGAGCAGCTGACAGCAAATAAAATCACTCTGAAATATCGGGTAGGAGGCGGGGTTACCCCCGCCGTCCTCCCACACCACCGTGCATACGGTTCCGTACACGGCGGTTCACGAAGTATGTCGAAAACGATGGAACTGAGTCATATAACTGAACAGTCCCGCTTTAGAGAAATAGG
>JAJRWH010000024.1 GCA_024276935.1 Deltaproteobacteria bacterium | reverse complement strand
GTTATTAATAATATCCTTCAATCTTTTCACCCGAGAACTCTATTGTCATGAAGAAAGTCATTGTCGTTGACGACAGTATTGCGATTGCCAGACAACTCGAAAAAATCATCAACAGCTGCGCTGATTTCACCGTAACCGCCAGAGGCCGAAATGGAACTGACGCAATCAAACTGAATCAACAGGAAAAACCGGACATCATCTGTCTTGACATGAATATGCCCATCATGGATGGCATGACCGCATTACGAAACCTGCGCCAGATTTCCCCCGAAGTCAAGGTTGTCATGGTCACGTCTCTGGGCGGCGTTGGCGATAAGTATACCGAAGCGATCAGGCTGGGTGCCTGCGATGTTATCAGCAAGCCTTTCGATGCCGATATTGTCATCAAGACGTTACAGAAGATATAGCAACAGGCGTTCGGGAGGAACGATGTATGGCGGTTAAATTTTTTGGGCAGTTTCTGATTGAACAGGGTGCGATCAATCAAAGGACCCTGCTTAAAGCGATTGACCTGCAAGAAATAACCAATCGTAAGCTGGGTGAAATCGTTGCTGAAATGGGCCTGATGTCACCCGTTGATATTGCCAAAGTTCATCAGGCACAGCGCCATGAGGATATCCAGTTTGGCGACAAGGCCATTGAACTTGGTTACCTGACCCCGGAGCAGCTTCGTCAGGCCTTGACCATTCAGAAGAACAATCATCTCTATATCGGTGAAGCTCTGATCAAGGTGGGGGGCTTAACCCCCGAAGAGCTGGCCGACTATCTGGAAAAATTCAAGAAAGACCAACAACCCTACATGGTTGAAAAGGTTGAGATTCCGGCAACTGTTGCGCACCGGCCAATCTGGGAGATGGTCGCTGATCTGACCTACAAGATGCTTTCACGCGTGGCAGGAATGTCCTTTCGACCCGGAGCTTGTCAGCTTATCGACAATCTCCCTGCCCGGACGCTGGTTGCCGAAATGGGCTTTGCTGGCAGCGTCAGTGCCCGTTACCTGCTGACAGTTTCTCCCAACAGTCGAAAAATTATTGCTCGTGCGATTCTTCAGGAAACTGACATTGACAACGAACCCAGCGAAATTCTTGATGATTCGGTGATGGAATTCATCAATATTGTCTGCGGTAATATTGCCGCCAAGGCCGCACAATTCGGCTTTCAGATCGACATTACCCCGCCAGGTATCCATGCGGACCCGGACAGCGAAATTCAGGTCCCGGACAATCATACCGGCCTGATGTTTCCGATCTACCTCAGTGATGGTGAGGTTTTTGAGCTGGCGGTTTTTGTCAACAACGATCCTTCCTGACTTTCTTTTTTCAGGTGCTGACAAAAACGACGATAGTTGAGAAACAACCCTGCCGTGGTCAGCTTTTTCCAGACCGCTGAAGATCCCAGTAATTCCTGCAACAGATGACGGGTCGGAATATCCTGCTGAAAACTCATGACGCAATGGGCACAGTAGGTCAGAAGTTTTCCCTGTTGCAACTTGCGCCGCCGCTCCTGGGCCCTGGTGTTGGTATGCAGGCAACAGGGCAGTGGATGATCTTTCTGCTGACGGTTATTGATCTCGAATCCATGCTGGTCGGCCAGGCGCAAAACACCCTGCTGAAGCTGCGGTTCAGACCTTGCGAAACAGGGATGGTGGATTGTCCAGTCGGTTGAGGCCGGCACGGGATCCAGCTCATCCAGCAGATCGTAGACCATATGGATCTTCAACCGGGTTGCGGCAAATCCCTTGAACTGCTGAAAGCAGTTGCCACAGGCCGTATAGACCTCTTCAACTCCTGCCGCCAGCATTGACTGCAACAGGTCCTGTTCCATCGTTTCTGCGGCCTCATTTGCTCTTGTCATGCGCAATGGTTTGGCACAGCAATCAAACCAGATCCCCAGACCGGGCTCTTTTTTCTGCAGCTTGCGATAGAGCTTGAGTGAAAAATCAGGATCGGCGCCCGGCAACGAACATCCAGGATAAAAAATCTTTTTGGCACTTTTTCGGTAAGAAAAAAAACGACTGTTTTTCAGTTTTATTTCACCAGTTTTAAACCATTTTTTCATTAATCGACCCGTACATAACGTCCAACCGTTCCCAGCACTGCCATAGCGAAACAAACGATCAGAAACAGACTGACAACAAAAACAACCCAGCCAAATTGACGATAGACCAGCCCCGGCAGAAAAGAACCGAGCATCCCACCGAAATAATAGCTGGCAACATAGAGACCATTGACCATCCCGTTGTCTCCACCACCGATCCTGTTCAGATAAGCACTACAGGTCGAGTGAACCAGGAACATAGCACCACAGAAGAGAAACATCAGCCCAAAAAGAACGGTTATGTTCCCGGTTAAAAAACCGAGCAGTGCCAAAGCATAGATCGCGAGGCCAACACGGATTGTTGTCAGTTCCCCCCCCAGACGTCTGCAGATTGCAGCAGAACCCAGGGCGGTGACAACTCCCAAAAGATAACCTGAATAGGTCAGGCCTATTTTCAACTCGCTGGTTGTCCCCTGCAATGCGGTTAAGCGAAATGGCAGAAAATTCATCAACGCAGCAAAGGCGAAGAAAAAGCAAAAAACAACGACATAGAAAACTCGCAACCGTGAATCAGCCAGCAGTTGGAGTAAACGACGAGGATCGGGACGAAGTATTTTCAACGCACCTGGTTCGGGTAACCGAAGCAGAAAAACAAATGAAATTGCCAGACTGATCAACAGAAACAAAAATGGCGCCCGCCAGCTGAAAGCACTGGCCAGCGCCCCGGACACGGCGCGACCGGCAAAGCCACCGACAATGGTAGAAGCGATGTAAACCGACATGGCTCGTTGCAATTCACCGCGATTTTGCGCGGCAAAGGTCATCAAAGCCGTCAGGATGGCAGGAATCAACAGCCCCTGGACAAAACGGGCACCCAGCAAAACAATGTAACTGGAAGCAAACAGAAAGGGGATCTGGGAAAGAGCCAGCAGGGGAACAGCCACCTGGAGCATCCGCCGTGGACTGACGGTCCCCAACAGAAGCCCATAGGCGAGCGGAGCAATACTCAACGGCACAAAGACAACCGTCATCAGCAAGGATGCTGCCGGAAGCTCTATCGATAACTGGCGAGCCAGCAGGGGAAGCAAAGGCTGGGGCGCGTAGAGAGCCGAAAAACTGAGAATCGTTGTAAAAACGATTGTCGGCAATCCCCCGCGCCCCGTTGAGGCTGCTGGCATAGACTACTCTTCTTCGTGATAACTCTTGCGAATCAGCATGGCAATACAACCACCGATAACCAACAGAAGAACAACCAGACCACCGATCATCTTGCGCTGTGACAATTCATTCTTGATCGTCTGAATCTGGCTCTCTATCTTGCTCAGACGGGTAGCGAACCCGGCGGTACTTGCTTCCATCTTTTCAACATTGACGGTGTGAAACAAGCGCCTGAAATCATTCCGGCTGGCAAAAAGCTGGCCGCTGATTTTCTGGGTATCGATTCCAACCCGATGAAGCTCAACAAGCTGATCCTCGAGCTGCTGCAGATTCACTTCGGTCTGGGCGATGGCTTTTTTGACCTTGGCGGCCCGCTCATAACTATGACAACGGCTGCAACTCTTTTCATTGATCAGGTCGATTGAAGCTTCCTGGACGGCGTGATTTCCATGGCACACGACACATTGCGCCCCACCACGATTCAACGCTTTACCATGGGCACTTGATGAGTAATCCTCACGAACTCCCAAATGGCACCGACCGCAAAAAGCCGGAACCTCTTCATACTCAGGAGCCCCGATAAATCCCTTGTCAGGATCCATCGCCGTCCCGAAATCGGTGGGGTCACCCCCGTGGCAATCATGGCACGAAATACCGTTTGCCGCATGGACGCTTGTTTTCCACAGTGCTACGGGTGCGCCAAGACGTCCTTCCTGCCCGCCGTGACATTGCAGACAGACCGTTTCTTCAGCCAGTCCGGGTCCGCACAAAACCGATAAGACCAATAGTGTCAACAGTGTCCGTATCATGAGAAATGCCCCCAGATCGACAGCCCGACGAAAAGCAAGATACCGAGCAGATAGCAGGTGAGAAACAAGGGCCGCTTGAATGGACGACGTTCAGGCCCACGGTCGATGAACGGCAAAAGGGCAATAAAGGTCATTGCCGCCCCCTGAGCCGCCAACCCAAGCAGTTTACTCGGGAAAATCTTCAAGGTCTGATAGGCCCAGAGAAAGTACCATTCAGGCTTGATATGCTCGGGGGTTACAAAGGGATCAGCGGGAACCAGAGCCTCTGGCGGGATAAAAATCCAGGGGGCATAAAAACTGATCGCCACCAAAGCCGCCAGGGCAAAGAAGGTCATCGACAGGTCTTTGATCGTATAATTGGGATGAAAAGGAACACCATCGGGATGATGCTCGTGCTCAAATCCGGGACCAAAGGTACGTGGTTTGTAATCTTTGCCGAATGGGGGCTGTGAGATCCCTGCCCGTCGGACACAGAACAGATGAAAGCCAACCAGCCCCATCAACCCCAGGGGGAGAATCATCACGTGCAGGGCGAAAAAACGCCCCAGGGTCGCAGCTCCGACTGATGGCCCGCCCCGTAGGAACGACACCAGAAAATCACCCACAAAGGGAATCGCCCCTGCGGCATCGGTGGCCACGGTCGTTGCCCAGAAAGAGAGTTGACTCCAGGGCAACAGATAACCGGTCAGGCAAAAAACCATCCCCAGATTGAGCAGGGTAAAACCTGAAACCCAGGTCAATTCCCGCGGACGCTTGTAGCTGCCCATGAAAAGAACCGACATCATATGCAACAGCATAAAAATGATAATCAGATTGGAACCGACAACATGAAGATAACGGAACAACCAGCCGTACGGCACCTCGTTCATGATGGCGGTTACGCTGGCAAAGGCTTTTTCGGTATCGGGAACATAGTAGACCAGCAGCAGAATGCCGGTCAGAAACTGCAACCCGAACAACGCCATCAGGACTGCCCCCATGGTGTACCAGATATTGACGTTACGCGGCAGTAAGTAGCCCCCCATATTCTGGTGAATCAGGTCTTTGATCCCTAGGCGATTGTCGAGCCAGTCAACAGCCAGTTTTGGTAGATTCATCGAACCCTCCCTATCCGACAACCAGGTCGGTCTCTTCAATTTTTACGCTATAGGTTTCCAGCGGTCTTGGGGGCGGTCCTCCCAGAACCTGGCCTGTGGCAGAAAAGCGCCCACCATGACAGGGACAGAGAAACTCTCCCTTTTCGTTGACCCACTTGACGATACAACCCAGATGGGTGCAAACCGCCGTCAGCGCGATGTAGTCCCCCGCCTTGGGTTGTAATACCACAGCAGGATGCCCCTTGTAATTGAAGAAAAATGCCCCACCAACCTGAACATCCTTTTTGGCCACCCTGACCAGAGAACCGGCTCCGCCAGTCTCTCTTGGGGCCAAAAAGCGAAAAACCGGCCAGGCAAAAACAGCTCCCAGGGTCGCTCCGACCCCGCCGAGGAGAATCCCCAGAAAAGTCCGACGTTGTTGGTTTGTTGCTGACGTTTCACTCATGTGACACCCTCCACACAGATGGGATTTAGTGGCGACGACAGTTGTACAAGACCCGAACAACCGTCTGTTTAGCGAACAACAACATCCCGCCACGGCGTAAATGGCGACAAAACAAGGATTGTCTATTTCAAACGGCCCGAAACTGAAACGCGCAATTGCGAGACCGGTTTGAAGTTGGTATTGACCAGCACATATCCATTGATCCGTTTTTCCCCTGACGGCAAGGATCCGCTGACACTCAGGATTGCCTTTTCTCCGGGGGGCAGATCAAGGCGATCCAGCGTAGCGGTCAACTGTGGGTTGGTGGTGCGGGCCGCTTGCAGAACAATCTGTTGCTGGCTGTGATTACTGAGGATCACCTTCGCATGACCGATCAACCCGGGAGTCGCCCAGGTCCAGGAGATGCGCGTCGTCGATATCCCCAATAGCTCTTTGACGGTCCCCTTCAGTTTGAAGTAGACCTGCGGATGATCCGGAGCATTGGTCTTCAGGGTAATGGTTTTGGTCACCCGGCCCCGAAAACGGCTCGAATCAAAAACAGCTTTCACCTCACCCATGTCACCCGGGGCAATCCGGCGGGAGGAGAGTAACGCTGCCGTACAGCCACAGGAACTGCTGACTGACAAAATTTCGAGCAACTCATCACCGTCATTGCGGAAACGGAAAGTATAACTGACTTTGTTTCCCTGTGGGACTTCTCCAAAATCATACTCAAGATTTTTTACTGCCAAAGAGGGAGCGGCCAGAGTGGGCAGGGGAATCACCAGAAAGATCAACAACAATTGCAGAAGCCTTGGCACCGGAAACCATCCTTTCACAACGACAAATTGAAAAACACACAACGATTCGAAATTATAGCATAATCCCCACAAATCAAACCAGCCTCGGCAACCGTTGAATTCATTGACAGCACAGCCAGCTTCCTGATATAGAATGCGTTTAATCAAGCAACAAGGAGACCCCTGTGCCAATCCCCCGTGAAAAGTTGAAAATCCTCTATTCCCGTGAACGCATTGCCGAAGAAATTAAACGACTGGGCAAAGAGATCAGTCGCGATTTCCCTCAGCGCGATATTCTTCTGGTCGGGGTCTTGAAAGGTTCATTTCTTTTTGTCGCCGACCTGATTCGTGAAATTGAAATCCCGACAATGATCGATTTTGTCCGTCTGGCCAGTTACGGCTCAGACACTCGCTCATCGGGCATCATCGAGTTTCGCAAAGAACTTGAAATGCCTATCAAGGGGCGCGATGTCATTATTGTCGAGGATATTATCGATAGCGGTTATACTCTCGAATGTCTTTTCAATAAATTGTTGCTTCAGGAACCTCGTTCCCTCAAAATCTGTACCCTGATCGACAAACGGAGCCGACGCGAGGTGGAAATAGAGGCCGACTACGTCGGCATGACCATGGATGATGGTTTTATCATCGGCTATGGCCTTGATTATGATGAACACTATCGAAACCTTCCAGACATCTATACTGTTGAAGGCTTTTGATTTTTTACCGTTGTAGAAACCTTTTGCCACGGTTTTTTTGATACAAAAACAGGAGAGCTACCCATGATCATATCCTGCCCGGAATGTTCTACCCGTTTCAGGGTCGATGAAAGCAAGATCCCGGCGCAAGGGGCAAAAATTCGCTGTGCCCGCTGCAAACATATATTTGCTGTTGCCGCTCCCGAACCGACCCCCGGCGATGAGCAACTCCTGTCCGACGAAATAACTTCTGCCGCCAACCCGCCAGAAACAGAAGACAGTTCCCCGGCGTCCCCTGACGGTGATTTCGGTTTTGATGATTTCGAATCTTCAGAAATCGGTACGGGAACAAATGACGAATTTGATCCGGCTGCATTTGATGAGGATCCTGCCAGCGATGCTGATGATTTTTCATTCGGTGAAGATTACGGCAATGTCAGCCTTGACGAAGAACTTGAGTCCGGCGAAGAGGAAGAGCCCTTCGCCTTTGGCGAACCCGCAACAACAAATGACGACCCGGCGCTCGACCCGGACCCCGGCCAGGAAGAATTCAGCTTTACCCCAGCACAAAGCCAAGCCCCGGCCAATGATGACCTGCTGGCGGAAAGTTTTGCCGAAGACTCCTCTCTTGACGATATCTCGATGCCCCAGGCCGACAACGATTCTGACCCCGACGAAACGAGCCAGCCCACGGTTGTCTCTTCGAGCAAACCTGCACGCCGTAGCCCGTTGTCGGTTGTTATTCTCTTTATTCTGATTCTGATCGTTGCAATTCTGGTCGCTGGCGGTGTTCTGGTATGGCAAAACGGACCGGCAGGCATTGAGCAGCTGATTGCAAATTTGACCGGCCAGCCTCTGGTCACAGAGCTTGAAGGGGATATCAGGCTGACCAACCTGCAGGGAAGCTTTATTCGCAATCGAAAAGAGGGTGAAATATTCGTCATCCGCGGGATTGCAATCAATGATCGCAAAGAAGCCCAGGCCGCTATTCAGGTCAAGGGAATCATTTTTGACAAGAATGGCAAACAGCTGTTGCAAAAAACCATCTTCTGCGGTAATCCGATCAGCGACAATGACCTGCGCAAGCTCTCATACAGCAAAATGGAAGAGATGATGGGCAACCAGTTTGGTGAATCACTGGCCAATCTCAATGTCACACCGGGGCAGTCGATTCCTTTCACCATTGTTTTTCGCAAACTGCCTAAAACCCTCTCGGAATTTGTCGTTGAAGTCGCTGACAGCAAACCGGCGGCTCAATAACGCAAACTCCTGCGAACAACTTTTTCAATAAAAAACGGCGACCCGAAAAATCGGATCGCCGTTTTTTATTGCCTGTAACTTACTACCTGGCGCCTGAATCAGGCGGAGATAGCATCTACCGGGCAGGAATCAACACATGCACCACAATCGGTACAGGTTGCGGCATCGATAACGCGAACGTCACCCTGCTCAGAAATAGCTTCGACCGGACAGACCGGCTCGCAGGCAGCGCAGTTGATGCACTCATCAGAAATTGTATGGGCCATCGGTTTTTCCTCCTCTACGAGTTTGTTTGGCCCCGGCGATTCACCCGCCAGGGTCCTGAGTTCGGCGTATACTCTACTGCAAGTTATTTTCGCTGTAAAGTAGTCTGACCGAAATTTATTCTGTGGGCAATATTCCTTGCGTTTCCACCCTGATTTGAGCTAGGCTGTGCGTCCCTTTCGCCACGCAACTGTGCGACTTACAAGGGATTTTTCCAGTTTCGCTAAAAAAAAGTTTCGCAGCTTCAAGCTCACTGAAACCGCTGTGCAATTTTGTTATCGGCAAGATTTATTTTTACTGCAATCAAGGAGAAACAAAATGGACATCCTGGCATTGAACTGTGGCAGCTCATCTGTCAAGTACCAACTCTTCGACTGGACCCGCAAAGAGGTCATCGCCAAGGGGATGGTCGAAAGGGTCACCATTGGTGATTCGTACATCATCCACGAAGTTCCTGGTCGTGAAACCTATCGCGAAGAATACGAATGCCCCGACCATCGGGTTGCCGTTCAACTGATTGTTAAAACACTGACCAGTGCCAGCGAAGGTGTGGTCAAGGACATGAGCCAGATCGCAGCGGTTGGGCACCGTGTGGTTCATGGCGGTGAGAAATTCACCTGTTCTGTGCAGATCGATGAAAATGTGCTGAATGTTATCAAAGAGGTTCAGCATCTTGCGCCGCTGCACAATCCGCCAAACATTTCCGGGATAGAGGCCGCCCAGACCGTTCTGCCTGAAGTGCCGCACATCGCTATTTTCGACACTGCCTTTCATCAGACCATGCCGGAACATGCCTACACCTACCCGGTTCCTTTCGAGTGGTATAAAGAGCATGGTGTGCGTCGCTACGGTTTTCATGGCACCAGCCACCTTTATGTCTCAAAACGGGCAGCGGTTCTGCTGGGCAAAGACCCCAAAGACTGCAACATCATTACCATGCATATTGGTAACGGGGTGTCTCACTGTGCGATCAAAAACGGCATTTCAGTCGATACCTCGATGGGGCTGACCCCGCTTGAAGGGGCCATGATGGGAACCCGTTGTGGAGATATTGACCCGGCACTGCCGATGTTTATTCAGCAGGTTGAAGGGTTGTCGGCCAAAGAGATTGACTCGGTTCTCAATAAAAAATCAGGGGTATTTGGTGTGACCGGTCAATACACTGATCGGCGTGATGTCATTGAAGCGGCAGAAAAAGGGGATCAACGCTGCCAGCTGGCTCTTGATATCGAAGCCTATCGCCTGAAAAAATATATCGGTTCCTATATGGCGGGACTCGGTGCCCTTGATGCGGTTGTGTTTACCGCAGGCGTTGGTGAAATGGGCTGGCTGATTCGTGAAAAGGCTCTCGAGAACCTGAGCCACATGGGGATTGTGCTCGACAAGATCAAAAATCGCAATACCATGACACGTAAAAAAGAGACCATGATCTCGACCCCGGATTCACCGGTCAAGGTTTTCGTTATCCCCACCGATGAAGAACTGGTCTTTACTGAGGATGTCGTCGCTATCCTTAACGAAACCTATACCGATCATATGAATTTCAAATATTCCTTTGCCGAGAGCACCTTCCAACGCTCCTGACGCAAGGTAAACAGGGCAATAGACAAAAGGTCGGCGGAAACTTCCGCCGACCTTTTGTCACTTCCTGTCATCTCTCTCGCACCAGATAAACCCTGAAATCACCTCAGGATCAAGCTGCCGGGCCAAATCTCGGCCCGGTTCTTAAAAATGTGTTTCTTCATAATCAGGAACTTCATTGAACCAGTCAGGCTGGCGCTTTGCTGCGGCAAGGGCTGCTTCGGTCTGCGCGATAATTCGCTCGCGATCTTTTGGATAACTCCCCGCAAGGTTGAGAATATTCGAAACATGGTTGGAGCGTAAAATTGTTTTCTGCGGTGCCAGCCGCCGAACAATTTCGAGAGCTTCCAGCAGAACTTCCCCATTGCTCAGCTGGTCGATCAGGGCAAAATGGGCATCATTGTGGCGACGAAACATGGTCAACAGCGAAAAATACTCCGGTGACAAGCGGGTGATCCAGTCTGCCGTCGCCAGAGCATGTTCACGACTGCGCTGCCGACCTGCCAGACCAAGGATGGCGGTGACTGACAACTTCATCTGCGCATCCTGGGCCTTTTGACAAAGCTGCAACATCGTTTCACTGTCGAAGCCCTTGTTGATCAGCCGTAAACTCTGGTCATCACCAGACTCGAGCCCAAAATAGAGCAGGCGCAATTTTCTGTCACGCAGGGCCTGCATCTCAGCCACCGATTTGGTGGTCAGACTATTGGGCGAAGCATAGGCCGCAACCCGCGTCAAACGGGGAAAGAATTCTGCCAGCAGATCGAGCAATTCAAGCAGACCGGTCTGGGGATAGACCAGCGCATCACCATCTGCAAGAAATATCCGCCTCACCTGTGAGCGCCGGGCCGGTGGTATCTTCTCGATTTCTGCAAGAATTTGAGCTACGGGACGAATCTCAAAAGACTTCATCTTGTACATACCGCAGAAGGTGCATTGATTCTGACTGCACCCGTAGGTAATCTGAAAAATCAGACTATGGGCTTCTGACGGTGGTCGGAACAGGGGTTGTTTGTAATCAAAATAGAACATAGCGGGTTCTCGTCACTCCAGACATCAGGTCAGTCTTTCTGGCGCAATTCAGCCGCCACGGCAGTCGCCAGTTTATGCAGGCTGAGAGGCTTTTTCAAAAACTTGCTGGCTCCAAGAGCCAGGGCTTCATCAACATCGACAGTTTCGGCCTGACCACTGACGATCAGGGCTTTTTGCCCAGGATGACGCTCAAGAATCCTGCGATAGGTTTCAAGACCATTGATGCCAGGATCCATCATCATATCGAGCAGCACCAGCTCAACTTTCTCTGTATCAAGAAGCCTGACAGCTTCTTCACCACTCGCGGCGACAAGAACCTGGTATCCCAAGGAACGAAGCATATCGCCTGCAACCTGACGCGGAACCTCCTCATCATCAACGACCAGAACCTGCTCACCGGCTCCACGTGGCAGTACCGCTGGCAGGGACGCAGCAGTGCTTGCCGCAGCACGCCCGCTGGCAGGGAGATAAACTTCGAAAACAGCACCCGAATGACTGGTCGGCAGATCAAAGAATCCCCCATGGTCGTGAACAATCGACCAGCAGATGGCCAGACCGAGTCCGGTGCCACTTTTCCCCATTACCTTGCGCGAAAAGAAGGGTTCAAATATCCGTTCCATAATCTCGGGGGCGATTCCCGGACCGGAATCCTGAACTTGCAGACGAACGTAGTTACCAGGCGGGATGGTTTCGTAACCAACTAATGGTTCGGTCAGGCGCTGTTCCAGGGTTCTGATTGTAATTTGGCCCTGTGACCCGGCGGCTTCCATGGCATTGACCACCAGATTCATCACCACTTTGCGTAAATGGGTACGCTTTCCGACCACAACGGACAGTTCAGAAGCCAGCTCGGTCACCAGTTCAATCTGACCCGTTTTTTGGCGATCGATAAATTCAGGAGAAATCAGATACTCATCAATAAGTTGATTAAGGTCAACGGCCTCCCAGCTTGCGGCACTGCTGCGGGAGAGGGTTTGCATGTCGTTCACCACATCAGAAATCCTGATGCCGGTTTCACGAATTGTCACCAGCTGTTTTTGCTGTTGCGGCGTCAGCGGCCCTTCCTGCAACATCAGATCCGGAATCCCCACCACCCCGACCAGCATATTGTTCAGATCGTGGGCAACGCCTCCGGCAAGCAGGCCGATCGCCTCCATCTTTTTGGCCCGATGAAGCTCTTCGGCCATCTCACGCAAAGATTCTTCAGCCTCCAACTGCTGGCGAAGATTTTTCTGGATCTCGTTGTCCTGCCGTGAAAGCATCCGGGCTTGCCAGAGATGAAACAGCAACAGACAAAAAGTCAGAAGGCCCAGACTTCCCAGAACCAAGGTCTGATAGATGTGAAACTCGCGGCTGACCGTGTATCCCAGCAAGGCAATCACTTTGCCATCAAAATCTCGTACCGGATAGGTAATGTCGAGAGCCCCGGTTTTTCCGTAAGGCTCTTCCAGAAAAATTATTTCTCCCGATGAAATAGCGACCAGATCTTCCTGATTGGCCGGTTTACCGATACGACTCGGCAGGCTGCTGGCAATATGGACATAACGGCCATCAGCCCCTTTGGCAATAACACTCAGGCGAACAATCCGGTGGTCATTTTGAACCAGGCGGTCAATACGCTGCTGAATCTGCGCTATCTGGGGGACCATCCCCTGGTGCAAAATGTCTGCAATAGCAACCTCAAGCACACGACAACGGCTGAGGGCCTCAAACCGAAACTGCTCCTCATCTGCCTGCCTCAAGGTCAACAAAGACCAGAGCACAAAAGTCAGCATGCCACTGAGGACAAAAAGTTGAAAAACCTCCTGGCGTAAAAAACTGAATTTACTGTTCAAATGTGATCTGGTCATTTGATCGTCAAATCTTTCAAGGTATAACGAAAGCAGCGGCCCGGCATTGCAAGCCCAGAATAACATCAGTTTCTGAAAAAAGGTTTTTTTTCATGGCACCAGTGGTCGTCCCCCGCGCCGTTGCAGCTCTTCAATCCGGGCAATTCCGGCTCGGGCTTCAGCCGCAACCTCGGGATCAGATGTCAAATCGAGAGCCGACAAAAAATAATGGTAGGCACTGGTTACATAACGCGGCTGCCGAAGAAGAATCTTGCCAGCGCCAAGATATGCTCGATCAAGGCCTGGGCTGTTCGACCTTTCGGCAATAAAACGACGAAAAATCTTGAGCGCGGCCTGGTAATCCCCCACCCCCAACAGATAATCTCCCAGCAGCAGAACAATCTCAGGAGCAACAGCACGGCGTAAATCGGCATGGCTCAAAGACAGATAACACTGACTGGCACCAGCCAGTTCACCTGCCGCAACAGCCTGAGGAATCGCCTGCGGAGAACAGGGTGTTTCAGGCGTCCAACCGGCGGCAGGTTTCGTCAAGCGGGCCAGTTTCAACCGATCAAAAACAAAAACCAACCCAAGACCCGCAATAAAACCACCGATATGCGCACCGTAGGCAACACCGCTTCCTTGCGATCCTGTGGTAAGAAATGGCAACAAATTATTGACCAGAAGATAAAACCCCAACACCCAGCGGGCCGGAATCATCAAGGTCGTAATAATAAAGGGGAACAGAAAAACAAAAACTTTGACCCGGTTACGTGGAAACCATAGAAAGTAACAGCCCATTACTCCCGATATGGCCCCGGATGCACCAATTAACGGCACCAGAGAACCTGGGGCAAACAGGGCAAAAAACAGGGTTGCCACAGCCCCGAAAAAAAGATAGGCGATCAGGTATTTCCAGGGTCCGAGACGATGCTCGACATTGTCACCAAAAATATAGAGAAACAACATATTACCGGCCAGATGAAAGAACCCGGCATGCATGAATATCGAGCTGAACAGAGTTGTCACACTGAAGGCCGCAGGGCGAAAACCATACTTGAACACCAGCAGATCATAGGCTGTCAGCTGTTCGGCGATCCGGGCATAGGACACCGGCCCCTGAACCCCAATCGAACGCAGATATTCGACCAGCAGAGGGCTGTCAATCGCAGGGGGACGCCAGCTTGAAGGCAGGGTCACAAACAGGTAAACGGCAAGATTCAGAACAATCAGCAACCAGGTGATTCGGGGAGGTGTCGGTGGATTGGGAGAATCCGCTATCGGCATCAACATCAGAGTATCCGCAAGTTTGGGTTCGCGACCAGAATAAAGGATTGATGAGCCTTACGAAAGCACAAAACAGCGCCATGGCTTGCTCACAGGCATTTTTTAAGTTATCTTCCGCGCGAAAGATAAGTGATATTTGCATTCTCGAGGAACTCATCATGCATTGCGTCAAACTGAATGGAACCGAACAGGCGTGCAGGGTTGGTAAAATTGTCTGCCTTGGCCGCAACTACCTTGACCATATCCGTGAACTGAACAACGAAGTCCCCGATGCCCCCGTTATTTTCTGCAAACCGACCAGCAGTCTCCTGGAAAATGAGGGTGAAATCGTGATTCCCGCCTATTCCAATGACTGTCACCATGAACTGGAACTGGCTCTTCTGATCGGAAAAACGGGCAAGAACATGAGTGAAGCCAGCGCCAAAGATCATATCCGGGGCTACGGTGTGGCCCTGGACCTGACGCTACGCGATGTACAGGCCCGGCAAAAAAGTAAAGGGCTGCCCTGGGAAATTGCCAAGGGGTTCGACACCTCCTGCCCCCTGTCCTCCTTTGTAAAAGCCGAGCAGGTAAATGATCCGGATAACCTGCAACTCAGCCTCAGGGTCAACGGGCAACTGCGGCAGCAAGGCAACACCAATATGATGATGCGCTCGGTAGCACGAATTGTCAGTGAGATATCAACCTTCTATACCCTCGAAGAAGGCGATATTATTCTGACCGGAACTCCTGCGGGTGTGGGCCCCATTGTCAGTGGCGACCTTCTTGAGGGAGAGATTGAGCAGGTTGGTCAACTGCGGGTCCGGGTCGCGTGAAACCTGCCCTCGTTCTGATTGGACCCGGTCGCGTCGGTTCGGCCATTGGGCTGCTGCTGCATAAAGCGGGGTACCCGATCGGAGCCATCATCAGCCGCAAACAGGAACGAGCCCTTGACGCTGCCCGCTTTATCGGCTGCAACCCTCAGCTGGCAACAACAGATCTGCACGCCGCAACAGCAGGAGATGTTCTTATGCTGGCTTTGCCTGACGACCAGCTGGATTCATTTTCAACCCGTCTGGGCGATCAGGTTGACCTTCCCGAAAAGACGACCCTGGTTCACTTCAGTGGTCTGCACCCTGCGGCCCTTTTGGCCTGTCGGGGCCCAGCCATCGGCAAGCTTTCCATCCATCCCCTGTTAGCCTTTGCCGACCGCAGGATGGCCGTTGCCAATCTCGACAATTGCCCTTGTGCCATTGAGGGAGATGAGGATCGTCTGGCTCTGGGCCAGGAACTGGTTGCCGCATTCGGTGGGCAGGGCTTTCTTTTGTCAGGTGACGCCAAACAGCGCTACCATACCGCCGCCAGTCTCGCCTCAAATTTTATGGTGACCCTGAACGCCTGGGCACGCAATCTGCTGGTTGACTGCGGTTTTGATTCTCAGCAAGCCATGGAACTTATGGCCCCCCTGCACCGGGCCACCAGTGCCAACATCTTCAACCTTGGCCCGGAGCAGGCGTTAACCGGGCCAATTGTTCGGGGAGACATTGATACCGTCGCTCTCCATCTGGACAGCCTGCAAAGCCGATCAGAACAAGAGGCTAAGCTCTACCGGTGCCTGGCCAAAGCAACCCTTGAACTGGCCTGCAACAGTGGGCGCCTGGCAACAGATAAAGCTGAGGTTCTTGAGCAACTGCTGAAACCACGCTCGTTAAAATAAAAATCCCCGGCGGGCCATGACCCGCCGGGGATGAGTAACTTCGTCTGGTTTTCTCTGACTAATTTTCCAGCAACACCGCATGGGCCGCCGCCAGACGCGCAATGGGCACCCGGAAGGGTGAACAGGAAACATAATCCAGCCCGGCGTTATGACAAAAGATAACGCTTGATGGCTCGCCACCATGTTCACCACAAATACCCAGCTTTATTCCGGGACGGGCCTTGCGACCTTTTTCACAGCCCATCTTCACCAGCACCCCCACACCACTCTGGTCGATGGCCACAAAAGGATCTGCAGGCAGGATTTCCTGTTCGACGTACCCGGGAAGAAACTTGCCCGCATCATCACGCGACAGACCAAAGCAGGTCTGGGTCAGGTCATTGGTCCCGAAACTGAAAAAATCAGCTTCGGTGGCAATTTCATCAGCAGTCAATGCGGCCCGCGGCAATTCGATCATGGTTCCGATCAGATACTCAACATTAACGCCATAACGTGCAATCACCTCA
Organism: Deltaproteobacteria bacterium; assembly: GCA_024276935.1. Lineage (GTDB taxonomy): Bacteria > Desulfobacterota > Desulfuromonadia > Desulfuromonadales > Geopsychrobacteraceae > Geopsychrobacter. The sequence continues at coordinate 19,495 of JAJRWH010000024.1, read as the reverse complement.
TCAGCAACCCGAACCGCATTGCGGCGCAGGATTTCCAGTTCTTTGACATGAGCCACCAACGGGATCATGATTTCGGGGATAATACTGAACCCTTCGTTCTTGACCAGCTCACAGGCGGCTTCCATGATTGCCTGTACCTGCATGTCATAGATCTCGGGATAACTGATACCGAGACGACAGCCACGATGACCCAGCATCGGGTTGAATTCGTGTAACGAATCGACCGTCGCCTGCAAACTCTGCGCAGAGACTCCCATCACCTCGGACAACTCGGAAATCTCGCCGGGAGTATGAGGCAAAAACTCATGGAGTGGAGGATCAAGCAGACGGATGGTCACCGGCAGGTCTTTCATTTCACGAAAAATCCCGAGAAAGTCCCCTTTTTGCATCGGCAGAATTTTTGCCAGAGCTGCTTCACGCCCCTCAAGATCCTCGGCAAGAATCATCTCACGAACCGCCATGATCCGCTCGGCATCAAAAAACATATGTTCGGTCCGACACAGGCCGATTCCTTCGGCACCAAATTCACGCGCAACTTTCGAATCATGCGGCGTATCGGCATTGGTCCGCACCCGTAAATGTCTGACCTTGTCGACCCATGTCATCAACGCGGCAAATTCACCGGTCAGTTCAGGCTGTACTGTCGGAACCTCACCAAGCATCACCTCACCCGTTGAGCCATCAAGAGTGAGAATGTCACCTTTTTTCACTTGCAGCCCGCCTGAAGCAGTAAAGCATTCCTGCTCGTAACTGACCCTGATTTCACCACATCCGGAAACACAGCATTTGCCCATGCCCCGTGCCACAACTGCTGCGTGTGATGTCATCCCGCCGCGTGCAGTCAGAATCCCCTGGGCGGCGTTCATCCCGTGAATATCTTCGGGGCTGGTTTCGATTCGCACCAGGATGACCTTGCGCCCTTCACGAGCCGCACTTTCGGCCTCGTCGGCGCAAAAGACCACCTCGCCACTGGCGGCTCCCGGGGAGGCCGGCAGGCCTTTGGCGATGACACGTTTATCTGCTGCGGGATCGAGGGAGGGATGTAACACCTGGTCAAGCTGCTCCGGGGACACGCGGAGAATGGCCTCCTGTTCGCTGATCAGTCCTTCTTCAACCATCTCGACAGCAATGCGTATTGCAGCCTTGGCAGTCCGTTTACCTGACCGGGTCTGCAGCATATAGAGCCGCCCCTTTTCGATGGTAAACTCAATATCCTGCATATCGCGATAATGCTTTTCGAGACTCTGCTGAATCTGCATCAACTGCGCATAACTTTCAGGCATCAGTTCTTCCATCGACAGCAGACTGCCATCGCCACCAGCCTTATTGATCGGTTGCGGAGTGCGGATTCCGGCGACAACATCCTCGCCCTGAGCATTCACCAGAAACTCCCCGAAAAATTGATTCTCTCCCGTGGAGGGATTACGGGTAAAGGCAACACCTGTCGCACAATCGTCACCCATATTTCCAAAAACCATCGACTGAACGTTGACGGCGGTTCCCCAGGAAGCGGGGATGTTATGCAGGCGGCGGTAGGTATTGGCACGCGGGTTCATCCAGGAACCGAAAACGGCTCCGATAGCTCCCCACAACTGATCGTGCGGATCTTCAGGAAAAGGCGTTCCAAGGGTTTTTCTGACACAGTCCTTAAACAGCCCGACCAACTGCTTGAGATCGTCTGCACTCAACTCGGTGTCAAGTTCAACGCCACGTTCATCCTTCATCTCTTCGAGAAGATCTTCCAGAATATCACCACTCATTCCCATAACAACATTGGCGTACATCTGGATAAAACGCCGATAGGAATCATAGGCGAAACGCGGGTCATTACTCTGGGCAATGACTCCCTGAACAGTCTCATCATTCAAACCGAGATTAAGAACCGTGTCCATCATTCCCGGCATAGAAGCTCTGGCACCTGAGCGCACCGAAACCAGTAACGGATTGTCACGGTCCCCAAATTTTTTGCCCATCAGCTGCTCTACGCGCTGCAGGTGTTCGGCAACCTCATCAACAAGCCCGGTCGGATACTGACGATCATTATCATAATACGCAGTACAAACCTCGGTGGTCAGAGTGAACCCGGCCGGAACAGGTAGACCTATTGAGGTCATTTCGGCCAGATTGGCCCCCTTGCCACCGAGCAGATTGCGCATTTCGCTCGAACCCTCGGCACCACCATCACCAAAAAAATAGACATACTTCGCCATCATCGCTCCTCTTTCGCTTTATATCTCCGCACAGAATAAAAAAGCCGAATAAGCCTGCTACCGCCCCGCGACATCATCAGAATGACCAGCCGAGGCACAACAATCCATCGCTCTCCGGTCGTGTTGACTCGGCACTGACGAAGGGTTGACCCTGAGCTTCATCATAATGAATCTCCCGGGCGATAACCGGTATCCGGCCATCAAAAAAACAAGGTTGTTATAAACCTGCACACTCTTTATGCAGATTCACCGATTCGGCAGCAGTGCCCGCTGCAACCGAATTCAGGCTGAAATCTTTGAAAAATCGGCAATATTGGTAAAAAGATGTGACACTGCCGTCAGTAATGCCAGCCGATTAGTTCGAATTTTTTCGTCATCGGCCATCACCATGACCCCTTCGAAAAAGCGGTCGACAGCCGGACGCAGACCAGCGATGGTCGCCAATGCGGCCCGATAATCTCCCGCTTCCAGCTGAAGTTGCAAACCATCGATCACCTGGCTCAACTGGATCAGTAGATCCTTTTCACAATCCGCCTCAAACAATGAAGCATCGACATCCTGCTCGACACCACCTTTGATAATATTGACCACCCGTTTAAACGCAACGGCCAACGGCTCGAAATCTTCACGCCCTTTCAGATCGGCCAGGGCTTTGACTCGTGCCAACGCATCGACCGGATTTTCAAAACTGGCACTCAAAACCGCATCGACCACATCGCCCGGAAATCCCTGACTGCCAAGCATATTGACCAGACGTAAACGGATAAACTCAACAACCTCAGCTTCAATCTCATCCAGTGAACGTTCAGCTTTGGCCTGCAGCAAAGCAACACTGCGTTTCACCAGCGCCGGAATTGAAATGGGGTAGTTACGCTCCAGAATAATGGCCAGAATACCAATGGCAGAGCGGCGCAAAGCATAGGGATCAGCGGTACCAGTCGGGATCAGGCCCACCGCAAAACAGCCACAAAGGGTATCAATTTTATCGGCCAGTGAAACAAACGCCCCGACATCGTCTGAAGGAAGATCGCCCCCGGCCTGGGTTGGCAGATAATGTTCAAAGATCGCCGTTGCAACGCGAGGGTCTTCATTTTCGAGCAAAGCATACTCACGGCCCATCACCCCCTGAAGCTCAGGGAATTCATAGACCATACCGGTCTCAAGATCACATTTAGCCAGAAGTGCCGCACGATCTACCAACGGTACGATTTGCGGATTAAGCTCTTTCGCCAATTCAACAGCCAGGGTTTTAAACCGTTCAATCTTTTCAAAACTGGTTCCCAGCTTGGCTTGATAGACCACCCGCTTAAGGGGCTCCAGACGCGATTCAAGAGAACTTTTCTGATCCTCCTGCCAGAAGAACATGGCATCTGACAGACGGGCCCGCAAAACCCGCTCGTTGCCTGCAACCACAACCGCGGGGTCTGTGGCCAGGGTATTGGCAATGGTAATAAAGTGGGGCAGCAGCTTCCCCTGATTATCAACCAGCGTAAAATAACGTTGATGCTCACGCATGCTGGTAATCAACAATTCTGGTGGTAAGGCAAGAAACCGCTCTTCAATCGAACCTGCCAGGGCCTGTGGGGTTTCAACCAGATAACTGACTTCTTCCAGCAACTCGGGATCGGGATTTACCTGACCACCCAGTTGCCTGGCAAGTGCTGCCAACTGCTCTTCTATCAGTTGACGACGTTTGTCGATTCGGGGGATGACGTATCTGGCTTCGGCTTTAGCCAGATAATCGGCCAGATCTGTGACCTCAAACTCTTCGGGAGCCATAAAGCGATGACCACGGGACTTGTTACCACTGTGGACATCACCAAAAACAACCGGGACAACCTCGCCATCATAAAGCGCAACGATCCAGTGGATAGGCCGGGCAAACCGGACATCCAGATCTTTCCAGCGCATCGATTTGCGAAATGGAATATTGCTGATCACTGCATCAAGAATGGCGGGTAACTGTGCAGCAGACTCACCACCCTCGATGACTTTTGAAATAAACAGATATTCGCCCTTGGCGGTTTCAATGGTTTTGAGATCGGCAACCTCAACCCCGTTGGTGCGCGCGAAACCTTCTGCCGCCTTGGTTGGTTTGCCATCAGAATCGAAAGCGATCCGGGCCGGAGGGCCGGTCACTTCAAGCTCTTGACGCTGTTGCTGACGTGCGACATCTGCAACGGCAATACAAAGTCGACGTGGAGTGGCAAAGGTCTGAACCTGTCCGTAGCTGATCCGGGCCTGTTCGAGCCCCTTGCCCAATAATCGCTGAATATCCTCCAGCGCCCTGGGAATGAGACCAGCGGGAATCTCTTCGGTGCCAATTTCAAAAAAAAGTTCTGCGGACATGCTATTCTCCAGTCGAAAAAGGCTTCACCCTTTTCAGATTCAAAATCAATTCAACCCTGTTTCAACAATGGAAACCCGAGTTTTTCACGTTGTTTGACATAACCTTCGGCACAGATTCGGGCCAAATTACGGACCCTGCCAATGTATCCGGCACGTTCAGTGACCGAAATGGCGCTACGCGCATCAAGCAGGTTGAAGGCATGTGATCCTTTGAGGACAAAATCATAAGCAGGAAGGACCAGCTCTTTTTCGGCCAGCCGGATACACTCTTTTTCGTACATATCAAAAAGCTGAAAAAGCATTGCCGTATCGGCTTCTTCAAAGTTGTAATGGGAAAACTCAACCTCACTCTGGTGATGGATGTCCCCATACTTAACACCATCTATCCACTCAAGGTCGTAGACATTATCGACCCCCTGGATATACATGGCGATCCGCTCGATCCCGTAAGTGATTTCTCCGGATACTGGTTTCAGATCGATACCACCGGCCTGCTGAAAATAGGTAAACTGGGTGATCTCCATCCCGTCGAGCCAGACTTCCCAACCCAGACCCCAGGCGCCCAGAGTCGGCGACTCCCAGTCATCTTCGACAAAACGAATATCATGTGCCAGAGGATCAATCCCAAAACTCTTCAGAGAATCAAGGTACAGCTCCTGAATGTTCTGGGGAGAGGGCTTGAGTATGACCTGAAACTGGTAGTAATGCTGAAGGCGGTTAGGGTTCTCACCATAGCGTCCGTCTGTTGGACGCCGTGAGGGTTCAACGTAGGCAACCTTCCAGGGTTCGGGACCAAGTACACGCAAAAAAGTCGCAGGATTGAATGTTCCGGCACCTTTTTCGATATCATAGGGCTGCTGAATGACACATCCTTGTGCCGCCCAGTAGTTTTGCAAGGAAAGTATCAGATCCTGAAAAGTCACGGGTCCTCCAATGTTGGGGTTGTACTGCCGCCACCTGGGGCGGGAAAAGTCTTGTATCTGCTTCGAGTGCGGGCAGTTTAGCCCCCGTCATAAGGGATGTCAAGGTTCGTCAAGGGCTGTTGACTGCTCAAGAAAGCGCAAGGATTTCGGGGCTCGCGGCAGGATCGATTTCAGGACCAGTGAAAGCATTGCAGCCCCTTCGTTCAGAGTCCGCGGGCCGAAATGAAAACCGTCGAATCGCCCCATCGGGGTCTGCAATGAGCGCGACAGGCTGCCAAGAGTCCCGAGACTGACCTGCAAGGCAGGTGACTCGCCGGTGCAGGAGGCACAAAGACTGCCACCTCGGACAGGATCAAAAGAGACAGGCCCCGTATCAAACTGAACAAAACATTCACTGCAATGAAGCAGATGAGGGATATACCCCAACTGTTCGACCAGACGTAATTCGAAAAGTAAGCGCGCCAGAGCAGAGTCACCCTCTGCGGCCAGGTAGTCCAGATATCCCTGCAACAGAGCATAAATTTGCGGCTGGGGTTCTCCTTCATGCAGCAACATCTCGACAACCTCAACAGCGTAACCAGCCAGAGCCAGAGAATCGAGAGATTTACGCAACCCCTGGCCACTCGCAATGATATCGGCATCAAGAAAAGAGACCAGCTCTCCTCGTCCCGGTTGCCAGCGCAGTTTGATTTGGGTGAAAGGTTCCAGTGCAGGGCCAAAACGTTTAATACTTTTACGCCCCCCCCGGGCAAAGCCACGCAGTATCCCGTAATCGGCGCTGAGGATTGAAACAATCAGATCTGACTCACCAAAGCGAACCTGGCGCAGGACAATAGCGGTATCATTACGTGGCTCTCGACGCACGGGAGTCACTTTGATTCAGGATAAGTGGGGAAGGAAGAAGGTGGCCGTTGAGAAATAGATCAGGATCCCGGTAATATCATTAACTGTCTGGACAAAGGGACTGGAAGCAATCGCCGGATCGATCCCGATTTTTTTGAAAAACGCTGCCGCCAATACTCCCATGCAGGCTGCAACAGAAATCGCAACCGCCATGGCGATCCCGACAACCAGCCCCAGATAGAGGTTATGGTGCCAGAAAAAGGCCACTGTCGCAATTGCCACCCCGCACACCAGCCCCATAATGAGACCGACACGTAATTCCTTAAGAAAAACCTGACGAATAATCGGAAAATCAATGTGCCCGGTCGCAAACCCCCGTACAACAATAGTCGAGGTTTGTCCGCCCACATTCCCGCCCATTCCGGTGATCACCGGAATGAATGAGATCAGGGCGATGGCCTGTTCAAGGGTGACCCGAAAATGCCACATCAACGAACCGGTCACAACCCCTCCGAACAGGGTGGTCAGCAGCCAGGGCAGGCGCAGGCGGGCAATTCTAAATGAGCGATTTCCGTACAGCAGTTCTTCGTCACTTGTACCGGCCATCATAAAGATGTCTTCTGTGGCTTCCTGACGCATGACATCAATAACGTCATCGACAGTGACAAGACCCATCAATTTACCGGTATCATCAACAACCGGGATTGCCAGAATATTATATTTGGCAACCAGCGCAGCGACATGTTCCTGATCAGTATCCAACCGTACCCGAAAAACATCTGTCGTCATCACATCTTTGAGGCAGGTCGTTGCCGGAACCGTCAACAACTGACGTAACGAGAGGACTCCCACCAGGTGATTGTGGTCATCAGTGACATAGACATAGAAAACCATCTCGAATTCTTCAGCATCCTGCAAGGCTTCAATCGCCTCACGGACAGTAAGATCCTGATGGAGCGAGGAAACATCTGTCGACATAATCCCGCCAGCGGTATCTTCGTCATAACCAAGAAGCTGCTCGATATCCTCAGAGTGCTCTGACTGCATCTCTGCCAGAATTTCATCAGCAAATTCATCCGGCATATTTCGTAACAGCTCGACACTGTCATCATCTGCCATCTCATGCAAAATGGTTATGATGGTATCGCGATCTATCTTTTCAAGCAGTTGTGCCCCTGCCGACCAGTCGAGCTCGGAAAGGACATCTGCAACCCGTGATTTATCAGGGATGAGATTGAATAATAGCGTCTGTTCTTTAAGATCAAGAAAGCGAAACAGGTGAGCAATATCTGCGGGGTGAATCTTGGCCAGAACCTTGCTGAGATGGGTATTGGCACCGCGACGCAGGAGTTTTTTAACAGTCCCGAGAAGAACCTGCATTCTCTGTTCCTGCATGATAACCTCCTGAATGGCAAAGCAGACATCTGTCTGCAATTAATAAAAACACCGCTGAACCCTAGCACCGGGGCAATGTAGAGTCAACGCGAGCCAGCACAAAAAAACGGGGCAGAGAGTTAAAGACTCCCTGCCCCGTTACCAACAACAACTGTCAGAATCTCTCAGTCAGAGTTTTTCTCTTCCTGGGTATCCTCAGCAGCGGATTCTTCAGCTGGAGCCTCTTCGGCTACGGCCTCTTCAGCAGCAGGTTCCTCAACCGCAACAGGTTTCTCATCAACCTTCGGAGACTCAGCCTTTTGCTTGGGAGTAAACTCTTCTTCGACAAGCTCAATAATCGACATCGGCGCATTATCGCCCAGGCGAGGATTGAGACGGATAATACGCGTGTAGCCACCAGCACGATCCTGGTAACGCGGTGCGATCATCTCGAACAATTTGGCAACCACCTTGCGGTCATGAATGACCTTCAGCGCCTGGCGACGGGCATTGAGGTCACCACGCTTTGCAAGGGTAATCATACGTTCAGCAACCCGGCGCAATTCCTTGGCACGAGTTACAGTCGTGGTCAACTTTTCGTATTCGAAAAATGAAGTGACCATGTTGCGCATCATGTGCGCTCGATGAGAGGGAGCACGGCCAAGACGTCTGCCGATTTTATTGTGACGCATTACTCGAAATCCTTTCTTAACTTCTCAAGGCGACGATTATTCTTCGTCTCGCCCTTGTTGAATCATTTTCAGATACTCAGGATCAGGAAAACCCTCAATCTTCATACCGAGGGTCAAACCCATCTCGGCCAGAATGTCCTTGATCTCATTGAGTGACTTACGTCCAAAGTTTTGCGTCTTAAGCATTTCAGCTTCAGACTTTTGTACCAACTCACCGATCATATTGATCTGGGCATTTTTCAAGCAGTTGGCACTACGGACAGAAAGTTCCAACTCTTCGACCGAACGGTAAAGGTTTTCGTTTATACGCGTCCCTTCTTCATCGACTTCCTCGATCTGAGGCTCATCCGACTCATCGAAGTTGATGAAAACCTGCAACTGCTCTTTGAGAATTTTGGCTGCAAAAGCAACGGCATCATCAGGGCGGACACCCGTGTCAGTGAATACTTCAAGGGTCAGCTTGTCATAGTCGGTCATCTGCCCGACACGTGCGTTGGAAACCGTGAAGTTGACCTTCTGGATCGGTGAGAAAATTGCGTCGATTGCAATGGTCCCGACCGGAGCATCCTCTATCCGATTACGCTCGGACGGAACATATCCCTTGCCCATGGCGACGGTCATGTCAATTTCAAGATCAGCCTCTTTACCACAGGTCGCGATGTAGTGATCCGGATTAAGAATCTCAACATTGGCATCAGTGATAATATCACCCGCAGTGACCGGACCAGCACCTTTTTTGACGATCCGAATATTCCGTGGGTCGTGACCATGAAGGCGAACCTTGACACCCTTGAGGTTCAGAATGATATCTGTCACATCCTCGGTAACACCGGTGACACTGGAAAACTCATGCTGTACATCCTTGATCCGCATTGAAGTGATCGCAGCACCCTGCAAGGATGAAAGTAAAATTCGACGCAGCGAATTTCCTAATGTTGTGCCAAACCCACGTTCCAAAGGTTCGGCGACAAATTTACCATACGAATCAGACAGCGAATCTGCATCGATCTGCAACCGTGACGGTTTGATCAGATCTCTCCAGTTTTTATACATAAGGTGCACTCCCTCTCAAGACAACCCTGATATTACAGACTGTTATTTGGAATACAGTTCGACAATCAGTTGTTCCTGGAATTCCGGCGTGGTCAATTCATCGCGAACTGGCATTGCCTTGATGGTGCCCTTGAAATTATCACGATCAAGTTCAACCCATGAAGGCACACCACGACGCATGACGCTGTCGAGCGATTCATTAAAAGAAGCGATCTTACGGCTTTTTTCACGCAGTTCGATAACATCAGCAGGACGAACGAGATACGAAGGAATATTAACCCTGCCCCCATTGACGCTGAAATGTCCATGACGAACCATCGTCCGGGCCTGAGCGCGTGACACGGCAAATCCGAGGCGATAAACAATGCTGTCCAGGCGCCGCTCAAGCAGCATGAGCAGGTTCTCACCTGTGACACCCTTCATACGGTCAGCCTTGTCAAAGTAAAGACGAAACTGTTTTTCCTGCAACCCGTAAGTGCGTTTCACCTTTTGCTTTTCGCGCAACTGAACACCGTAGTCAGACACCTTGGTGCGACGCTGTCCATGCTGGCCCGGAGCGTAGTTACGACGCTCAACGGCACATTTATCGGTATAGCATCTGTCCCCTTTAAGGAACAGTTTTACATTTTCTCTTCTGCACTGACGGCAGACAGCTCCAGAATACCTAGCCAACTTCTTCCTCCTTACCGCTTAAACGCGACGACGTTTCGGCGGACGACAACCGTTATGAGGGATGGGGGTCACATCCTTGATCATGGTAACAGTCAGACCCGCCAGAGACAGGGCACGCAGGGCAGACTCACGGCCACTCCCCGGTCCTTTAACATAAGCCTCTACCGACCTCATCCCGTGCTCCTTCGCCTTGTTCGCTGCCTCTTCCGCAGCCATCTGCGCAGCAAAAGGAGTACTTTTACGTGAGCCCTTAAAACCCTTGGCCCCGGAAGTAGACCAGGCGATCACGTTCCCGGCAGGGTCACAAATGGTGATAATCGTATTATTGAAGGTTGCTTGAATATGCGCGACGCCGCGTGCAATATTCTTCTTTTCAACCTTCTTTCTGACAACTCTTTTACCCGACTTAGCCATGGTATCTCCCGCTTACTTTTTCTTGCCGGCTACGGTTTTCTTGGGCCCTTTACGGGTCCGGGCATTTGTCTTGGTCTTCTGACCTCGACAGGGGAGCCCTCGACGATGACGCAGGCCACGATAGCAACCCAGGTCCATCAACCGTTTGATATTCATGGTCACCTCACGACGAAGGTCACCCTCAATGCGATAGTCTGCACCAACAATCTCCCGAATTTTCGCCAGTTCGGCTTCAGTCAGGTCGTCAGTGCGTGTATTCAGATCCACGCCCGCAGACGCAAGAATCTTCTGCGAAGAGGTACGACCAATACCAAAAATATAGGTCATAGCAACTTCAATACGCTTGTTGCGCGGCAAATCGACTCCAGCAATACGTGCCAATGTCCTGTCCTCCTAGGGTCTATCCCTGTCTTTGCTTATGCTTGGGATTTTCGCAGATAATCCGCACAACCCCTTTACGCTTGATTACTTTGCACTTATCACAGATCTTTTTAACTGAGGCTCTAACCTTCATCCTTCAGATCCTTTTCCTTGATCTTGTTACTTCTGCCATCCCACTAACCTGCACTGAGCTGTGATGGCGAACAATTTAAAGTCTGGTCAATATTTCCGGACCATTTTCAGTAACGACAACCGTATGTTCAAAGTGGGCTGATCTCCCACCATCCAAGGTTACGGCAGTCCAACCGTCATCCAGAACCTTAACCGCCGGGCTTCCAGCATTGATCATCGGTTCAATCGCCAATGTCATCCCCGCCTTCAACAGCGGACCACGACCAGCAGGACCATAATTGGGAATCTGCGGGTCTTCATGCAGGGCCCGACCGATTCCATGGCCAACAAATTCTCGAACAACTCCGTAACCGGCTCCCTCTGCACGCAATTGAACCGCGTGGGAGATATCCGACAAGCGCCCGCCATTCACCGCAGCAGCAATACCATCATCCAGTGACTGCTTGGTTACACTGAGCAAACGCTGTGTTGCACTGTCAATCTCACCAACTGCCAGAGTAACTGCCGAATCACCATAGAATCCATCTGCAATCAAGCCAAAGTCGATACTGATGATATCGCCCTCTTGCAGCGGATCCGCATTGGGGAACCCGTGAACAACCCTGTCATTGGGTGACGCACATATTGTATATGGGAAGCCGCCATAGCCCTTGAAGGCCGGTTTTGCTTTCCATTTTTTACACTGATCTTCAGCCAGGCGATTCAACTCCAGAGTTGTCACACCCGGGGCAACCTTTTGCCGCATCATCTCAAGAACTTCAGCCACCATTCGTCCAGAACGTCGCATCCGCTCCAGTTCAGCCGAAGACTTGACAACAATCACGTCAAAGGGCCTGCAATATACCGAGTACCTGCTGCTGAACCTCGGCTATCGGAGCCATACCGTCAACAGCCTTGAGCAGGCCCGCCTGACGATAGTAGTTCTCCAGGGGAACCGTTTGCTGATGATAGACCTCCATCCGCTTACGGATGGTTTCTTCCTTGTCATCATCACGCTGAAAAAGCTCGCCACCACAACTGTCGCAGACACCTTCTTTGGCCGGAGGATCGAAAGAAATATGGAATCCACGACCACATCCCCGACAGGAACGACGACCAACCAGACGCTCAACCAGCGCATCGGTCTCTACGTGTAGCGAGATAACGGCATCAAGATCCTTGCCCAACACTGAAAGTGTCTCTGCAAGAGCATCGGCCTGAGGCACAGTGCGCGGAAAACCATCCAGAATAAATCCTGACTCGCAATCCGGCTGCTGTAAACGCTCACGGACAATACCGATAACAACCTCATCGGTAACCAGGGCGCCCTTGTCCATAAACTCTTTGGCTTTCAAGCCCATCGGAGTCTGCTCACGAACCGCAGCCCGGAGCATGTCACCTGTTGAAACCTGAGGAATGGAAAAACGTTCAACCAACTGTGCGGCCTGGGTGCCTTTCCCGGCTCCTGGGGGGCCAAGCAGAATCAATTTCATCGTTGAAGACCCTCAATCAACCGTGGCGCCCCTTGAGCGACACACCCTTCATAAATCCTTCATAAGATCGTGAAATCAGATGTGCCTCAATCTGAGAGGCTGTATCCATCCCGACACCTACCACGATCAACAAGGACGTTCCGCCAAAGAAGAATGGAACGTTGAACTTGCTGATCATAAATGTCGGCAGCACACAAACAGCAGACACATAAATAGCTCCGGCAAAAGTCAACCTCCCGAGTACCGTATCAAGGTAATCAGCTGTCTCTTTACCGGGCCGGATTCCGGGGATAAACCCGCCCTGATTCTTGACGTTTTCAGCCACATTCACCGGGTTGAACGTTACAGCCGTGTAGAAGTAGCAGAAGAAAACGATAAATGCAACATAAAAAAGGTTGTAGATCCAGTGTCCCGGCGTCATCACCGCAGCAACCGACTGAACCCAGGGGATATCAATCAGATTCGCGACTGTAGCCGGGAACATGATAATCGAACTGGCGAAAATTGGCGGGATAACTCCGGCCATATTTATTTTCAAGGGTAAGTGACTGGCCTGTCCACCCATATTACGCATGCCGACAACTCGCTTGGCATAGTGAATGGGGACACGACGCTGGGCACGCTCCATGAAAACGATCGCAGCGACTACCGCAACCATTAACAACAGGATGAAGAGCATCACGGTCGGTGTCATGGCACCCGTATCGAGCAAACGCAAGGAGTTCACGATCGCTGACGGAGTTCCGGCGATGATCCCGGCAAAGATGATCAGTGAAATACCGTTGCCGATACCGCGTTCGGTAATCTGTTCACCCAACCACATGATAAAAGCAGTCCCTGCAGTCAGGGTCAAAACCGTCATCAGGATAAAAGGCGTTCCCGGATTCGGGACAACCAACTCACCTGCCGGACCCGACATGGTCTGCAAACCAACGGCAATACCAGCTCCCTGAACAATCGCCAGAGCAATGGTGCCATAACGCGTATATTGAGTAATTTTACGTCGCCCGGCCTCACCCTCTTTCGAGAGCTTTTCAATCGGCTCAAAAACGACTGTCAGCAACTGCAGAATAATTGACGAACTGATATACGGCATTATTCCAAGAGCAAATACCGTCATTCGTTGCAAAGCACCACCGGTGAACGCACTGACCATGCCAAGCAGAGTACCTTCTGTTCCTTCAAAAAACTTGGCCAGTACCTGCGCGTCAATCCCGGGTGTCGGGACATGACAACCGACACGGTAGACAGCAAGCATCCCCAGGGTAAAGAGGATGCGCCGCCGCAGTTCAGGGATAACGAAGATATTCTGCAGCGTAGTCCACACGTCAGATCACCTCAACCTTGCCGCCAGCTGCCTCAATTTTGGCCACTGCTGACTTGCTGAATTTATGTGCCTGGACAGTCAGGGCCTTGGTCAACTCACCGTCAGCAAGTACCTTGACACCATCTTTCAGTCGGCTTACCAGACCAGCGTTTGCATAGGCCTCAAGACCGATCGTACTTCCGGCGTCAAAGGACTCAAGGTCACCAAGATTGACCAGAGCATATTCCTTACGACTCAACGGGGTGAAACCACGCTTCGGCAGACGACGTTGCAAAGGCATCTGACCACCCTCGAAACCGGGCTTGACACCACCGCCACTGCGAGCGTTCTGTCCCTTATGCCCCTTACCGGAGGTCTTACCCTTGCCGGAACCGGGACCACGACCGATGCGTTTTCTATTTTTTGTTGAACCGGGAGCCGGTTGCAGATTACTTAAATCCATCGTGCAGTCCTCTATGTAGTTCAATCTTCAACAACAACCATATGCTCTACCTTGCGGATCATTCCACGAACTTCTGGAGTATCCTTAAGGCAAACAGTTTGTTGCAACTTGTTAAGTCCAAGTCCTTTAAGCACCTTGCCAAAATAGGCAGCACGCCCGATTGGACTTTTCTTCAGAGTTATTTTTACTTCAGCCGCCATGGCTCATCTCCTTGCATTGCCCTTGAACAGATCTACTCGGTCAATCCGCGACGAGATCTAATTTCAGCCGGGCTCCTGAGCATTTTCAGGGCATCAAAGGTTGCCTTGACCACATTGTGAGGATTGTTGGATCCCAGGCACTTGGTCAGGATGTTGTGGATGCCGACAGCCTCAAGAACCGGGCGAACAGCACCACCAGCAATAACACCGGTACCTTCTGATGCCGGTTTGAGCAGCACCTTGCCGGCACCAAACTTGCCAATTACATCGTAAGGAATTGTCGTTCCTTCAAGGGGAACACTGATCAGACTCTTCCGTGCCTTCTCAACACCCTTGCGAATTGCCTCAGGAACTTCTTTCGCCTTACCGAGGTCATAACCAACTCGTCCAGCTCCATCACCGACAACTACCAGTGCGGAGAAGCTGAAACGACGACCACCCTTAACGACCTTCGAGTTCCGGTTTATATGAATAACCCGGTCGGTCAATTCCATCTCGTTCGGATCGGTACGTTGCACGATCTTCTCCTCTTAGAGCTTCAGGCCGGCTTCGCGAGCTGCATCAGCCAGTGCCTGGACACGGCCCTGATACAGAAAGCCATTACGGTCAAAAACAACAGTGTCGATATCCTTGGCCAGAGCCTGCTTTGCGATTGCAGTCCCGACAGCCTTGGCAGCTTCGACATTCCCTTTAAATTTCAGCCCGTCAGCAACATCCTTGCTCAGAGTTGATGCGGCAGCCAGGGTCTCACCCTTGCTGTCTTCAATGATCTGGGCGTAGATGTGGTTCGCGCTGCGAAATACTGTCAGACGCGGACGAGCAGGCGTTCCGACTACTTTTTTACGCACTCGCGCCTGACGTTTAAGACGGGCGAGTCTTCTGTTCTGCGCAACATTCACGATAAAACTCCTTAAACTATTACTTAACCGGTCTTACCAGCTTTGCGCAGGATGCGTTCTTCAGCATACTTGATCCCTTTACCCTTGTAAGGCTCGGGCTTGCGGAAAGAACGTATCTTGGCGGCTGTAGAACCGACCAACTGCTTGTCAATTCCCTTGACGAGCATTCGAGTCTGCTTCTCTACCTCAATTTCGATCCCTTTCGGAACCTCATAAACAACCGGATGAGAATAACCAAGGCTCATGGTAAGTTTCGAGCCACTGATCTCAGCACGATAACCGATTCCGTTGATCTCAAGCTCGCGGGTGAACCCCTGGCTGACACCAACAACCATATTGTTGATCAGGGCACGCGTTAAACCGTGGAGTGCAAGGTCCTGCTTGCTATCTGTAGGGCGGGATACAACAATCTGTTCCGCCTCAACCGCAATACTCATTCTTTCCGGCAGCACCTGCTTCAAGGTACCCTTGGCACCCTGAACGCTGATCTCGCTGCCGTTCAGTGAAACCTTGACCCCGGCAGGGATGGCAACAGGAAGTTTTCCGATTCGTGACATGGTGAAGCTCCTTACGCTCTCTTCTTAAACCTGCTTACCAGATAGTGCAGATGACTTCGCCGCCAATCTGCTCGCGACGGGCTGCAGCATCATCCAGTACACCTTTCGAGGTCGAAAGGATCGAACAGCCATGACCATTCTTGACCTTCGGGATCTCATCCTTGCCCACATAGACACGGCAACCCGGGGTTGAAACGCGCGTAATCTCATGAATGACATGAGTCTGGTTTTCATCATACTTAAGATAAATGCGCAGAATTCCCTGCTTGCTGTCAGAAATTGTCTTGAAGTTCTTGATGTAACCAAGCTCTTTAAGAACCTCACTGATAGCAACCTTCAGGTTACTGGAAGGAAGGTCAAGCTTTGCGTGCTTTGCCATCCCGGCATTTCGAATGCGTGTCAGTAAATCCGCGATCGGATCGGTCATTGACATTGATGGTACTCCTTCTAAACGCTGTTACCAGCTGGACTTGACCACACCGGGAAGTTTTCCCTCATTGGCCAGTTTCCGCAGACAGATTCTGCACATATCAAACTTGCGATAATAAGCACGCGGACGACCGCAAATGGGGCAACGGTTATACTCGCGAACCTGAAATTTCTTTGGCCGCTTGGCCTTGGCGATCATCGACTTCTTAGCCACAACTATCCTCCGCTAACCTATGCTTATTTCCGGAACGGCATTCCCATACCGGCAAGCAGGGCACGCCCTTCCTCATCGGTTTTGGCTGTCGTTACAATAGTGATATTCAACCCGGAGACCTTGGCGATCTTGTCAAGATCAATCTCCGGAAAGATCAACTGCTCCCGAACACCGAGAGTGTAATTGCCGCGACCATCAAATGCTTTACCGGAAATACCTTTGAAGTCACGAACACGAGGCAAGGCCACGTTGATCAAACGATCGAGGAATTCCCAGGCGCGGTCCTGACGCAAGGTGACACAGGCACCAATCGCCATTTCCTCGCGAAGCTTGAACCCTGCAATCGACCGTTTGGCGCGAGTAATTACTGCTTTCTGCCCGGTAATCGCATTCAATTCCTCAACTGCCGACTCAAGCAGTTTGGGATTCTGGATAGCTTCACCCAGCCCCATATTGAGGACAACCTTCTCGATCCTGGGGACTTCCATTACGTTCCGATACTGGAACTCTTTCATCAGGGCAGGAACCTGCTCCTGCTGATACGCCTGTTTCAACCTGGCCATCGAACTCTCCGTTACTTATCTACGATTTCGTTACATTTTTTGCAGTAACGAACTCTGCTGTCATCTTCGAGGGTGCGGATGCCGGTTCTGGTCGCTTCGCCACACGAAGCGCAAACCAACATGACATTTGACACACTGAGAGCCGCTTCCTTCTCAACAATTCCGCCCTCCGGGCTGAGTTGAGTTGGACGGGTGTGTCGCTTAACCATATTAAGGCTTTCAATCACGACCCGCTTTTTTGCAGGGAAAACACGCAAAACTTTACCCGTTTTGCCTTTTTCCTTGCCCGCTATCACTTTCACCATGTCATCTTTTTTGACATGCAGCTTAACTGTTGCCATCGGTCTGTATCTCCAACGCTCTTCTATTAAAGGACTTCCGGGGCCAGCGAAACAATTTTCATAAACTGGCGGGCCCGCAACTCTCGTGCAACCGGACCGAAGATACGGGTACCGACCGGATCATTCCCTGCATTGACAACGACCGCCGAATTGTTGTCAAAGCGAATATAGGAGCCGTCACTGCGACGGACTTCCTTGGCGGTGCGTACGATTACGGCCCGTACAACATCACCTTTTTTCACTTTTGAATTCGGCAGAGCTTCCTTGACACTGCAAATAATAATATCGCCGATGCCTGCGTATTTACGTTTCGAGCCACCGGGGACCTTGATACAACAAAGCTTCTTGGCACCGGAGTTATCAGCCACGCTGAGCATGGTCTGCATCTGAATCATGGTTCGTTCTCATAAGCAGTAACGGCTTTTTCAAGAACTTCACGCACCCGCCAGCGCTTGTCTTTCGACAAAGGCCGAGTCTCGACGATCAGCACCTTATCACCGACGCCGCAACTGTTGTTCTCATCATGAGCTTTACAGTTGACCTTGCGTTTGATGAACTTCTTGTAAATCTTGTGTTTGACAATGCGGTCTACGCGAACAACGACGGTTTTATCCATCTTGTCACTCACCACAACACCAATCCGGGTTCTCCGGTTTCCTCGTTGCTTGTCCATTGTTTCCCTCACCTCAGGCATCAAGTTTCTGATTCAGGACAGTCTTGACGCGGGCGACATCCTTACGAATTTGGGACAACCTGGCTGAATTCTCAAGGTGTCCGGTATGAAGTTGAAAGCGAAGATTGAACAGCTCCTGCTCAAGCTCGGACGCTTTGGATTCCAATTCCTCTACACTGAGGTCTCTGATTTCACTAGCCTTCATCGGTCCCTGCCTCTCTTTTCACAAACTTGGTTTTCATCGGCAGCTTGTGAGCAGCCAGGCGGAAAGCCTCACGCGCGACATCCTCGTCGACACCCTGCATTTCGTAGATCACGTGTCCAGGCTTGACCACTGCAACCCACTTTTCAGGTGAGCCTTTTCCTTTACCCATCCGGGTTTCAGCCGGCTTGCTGGTCAACGGCTTATGAGGGAAAGTCCGTATCCAGATCTTTCCTCCCCGCTTGATATAGCGAGTCATAGCACGTCGGGCAGCCTCAATCTGACGCGATGAAAGCCAGCCGCACTCAAGGGCCTGTAAGCCAAAATCCCCGAAGTTTACTTCTGTACCACGGGTGGCCTGGCCTTTCATGCGACCAGTAAATTGCTTCCTGCGTTTAACCTTCTTCGGCATTAACATGGTGTAAAACTCCTGCTATCAGCCAGCGGGCTGATCCTTGCCAAAGACTTCACCTTTGAAGATGAGGACCTTGACACCGATAATTCCATAAGTGGTTTTGGCTTCGGCAAAGCCATAGTCGATATCGGCACGCAGGGTGTGCAGAGGCACCCGGCCTTCACGGTACCACTCGCGACGGCTCATCTCAGCTCCGCCAAGACGTCCAGAGCACTCTATCTTGATCCCCTGAGCTCCAAATTTCAGCGCCATGCTGACACTGCGTTTCATGGCACGACGAAATGCAACCCGCCGCATCATCTGCAATGCGACATTCTCGGCAACCAGTTGAGCATCAACTTCAGGCTTACGAACTTCCTGGATATTGATAAAGCACTCGTCATCGGTCAGCTTGGCAAGATCACGCTTGAGCTCCTCAACCTCTGCCCCTTTCTTACCGATGATGATTCCTGGACGAGCAGCAAAGATATTGATCTTTACTTTACTGGCTGCACGCTCCAGCTCGATCTTGGAAATCCCGGCATGAAAAAGACGCTTCTTGAGAAAATTGCGCAACTTCAGATCTGCATGCAACTTCTCGCTGTAATCGGTATCGGCATACCACCTGGATTCCCAGGTCCGGTTAATCCCGAGACGAAATCCTATCGGATGTACTTTCTGGCCCAACGGGTCACCTCCTTGACGTCTTACTTAACGGCCAGGACCACAGTAATGTGGC
>JAJRWH010000023.1 GCA_024276935.1 Deltaproteobacteria bacterium | reverse complement strand
GCCTACAAGCATGTGCCGTTGATGGAGATAAATCCCTCAGAGGCGGTCAATAACAATATCGGAGGGACTTTGGTGGTGGCGGATGCGGCGGTCGCCAAGAATGTGGATACCTTTGTTCTCGTGTCAACGGACAAGGCGGTTCGTCCAACAAGTATTATGGGCACGACCAAGCGGATTGCTGAGCTTTATGTTCAGTCACTGACGGATAAGTCGCAAACTCGGTTTGTGACAACTCGATTCGGTAATGTTCTTGGCAGTAATGGAAGTGTTATCCCGACTTTTGTTGAACAAATCAAAAAAGGTGGCCCTGTTACCGTGACTCACCCTGAAGTGACTCGTTTTTTCATGACGATTCCTGAAGCAACTCAGTTGGTTTTACAGGCTGGAAGTATGGGGAAGGGCGGGGAAATATTTCTGTTTGATATGGGGGAGCCGGTACGAATTGCAGACCTGGCAGAGGAACTTATCCGGCTGTCTGGCTTTGAACCACACGAGGATATCGAGATCGAGTTTACCGGTTTGCGACCTGGCGAGAAGCTCTATGAAGAACTTCTGTTGGATGGTGAGGGTGTTTTGCCAACGCACCATAAAAAAATCTGTGTTGCTGCCGCCAGTGGTTGTGATATTGACCATCTGACGCTTAATCTCAACCGATTGCTTGCGGCAGCTAGCAGAATAGATCAAAATGCGGTGAAAAAAGCCTTGTGTACTATTGTCCCTGAGTATTGCTTTTTGCTTGCAGAACAATCCCCCAAAGGGCAGGTTATTCCGTTAAAGGCTGCACCACGTAAGGTATAATGGTTGAGAAATTCCTTTTTCAGATCCGCCTTTGTCATGGACATGGGCGGATTTTTGCGTTTTAATGCGCAGCGCGAGGGAGAATATGGTTTGTGGCCGCCAGGTGAGTCTTTGGGGGCACCGAACTTTTTAGTGAGGAATTTATGATTCGGAGTATGACCGGTTATGGGCGTGGACAAGGCAAGGCAAATGGCTTGTCCTTTTCTGTAGAGATCCGCGCAGTTAATCATCGTTATGGAGATATCAATATCAAGGCACCGCGCCTGTTGTTGCCCTTTGAGACAGATGTAAAAAAGCAGGTTGCAGCAGTTCTTAAGCGGGGGAAGATTGATGTTTTTATCAACCAGGAACCCTCTGAAGATATTGTTGCTGTTCCGGTTGTGAACCAGGCAGTGGCCAAGGCTTATGTTAATCTTTTCAGCAAAATGAAAAGTCAGTTTAATCTGGAAGGGGATATTCCACTGGATCTTCTGATTGCGCAAAAAGATGTGTTGATCATCAAAGAGAACACAGTTGATGAGGACGATTTACGATTTTCGCTGCAACAGGCTGTGGCAGAAGCATTGACCGGTATGTTGGCCATGCGAGATGCTGAGGGGGAAGCTACCCGCCAGGATATCGTTGCGCGTTTGGAGCAGGTGAAATCAGCACTGGCTCTGATCGAGGCGCGAGCCTCACAGGTTCCCCTGGAATGGCAGCAAAAACTGAAAGAGCGCTTGCAGCGATTGGCTGAAGATGCCGTTGATGAGCAACGTATTGCCCAGGAGTTGGCACTTTTTGCTGATCGATGTGATATCAGTGAAGAGTTGGTTCGCTTTCAAAGTCATCTGCAACAGTTTGATGACCTTTTTCAGAGTGAAGAACCGGTGGGGCGGCAAATGGATTTTCTGATCCAGGAACTGAACCGTGAAACCAATACCATGGGTTCGAAATCAAACGATGCCGAGCTGACAAAAAATGTTGTTGCCATCAAGGCTGAACTCGAAAAAATCCGTGAGCAGGTTCAGAACATCGAGTGATTCACTCGATGTTCTGAACCTGCTCCGTTCGATGTTATAGGTTCTATGTTTTCAACACCCTGCTAGAACATCGAACTGTTTTTAGGAGGGGGATGATGGCGATTGAGTGTTTCGAGGAGATCAAATCGTGGCAGGAGGCACGCCTCTTGGTGCAGGAGGTTTATCGTTGTCTGAAGAGTTGTGGGGATCGCGGATTTCGTGACCAGATTCAACGGGCCTCAATTTCAGTTATGTCAAATATCGCAGAGGGCTTCGAACGGAACAGCAATAAAGAGTTTATTCATTTTCTGGTCATTGCGCGTGCTTCTGCTGCTGAGGTTAAGAGCCTCAGTTACGCTGGATATGACGCGTTGGTCTCCTCGGGAAAGACCAGTTCGACAGCCTGTTGGAGCGAACTGGGCGATTAAACGGACTGATTAACGGTTTTATCAGTTACTTGAAAGGTTGCAGGTCGT
Organism: Deltaproteobacteria bacterium; assembly: GCA_024276935.1. GTDB lineage: Bacteria > Desulfobacterota > Desulfuromonadia > Desulfuromonadales > Geopsychrobacteraceae > Geopsychrobacter. The sequence goes on along the minus strand of JAJRWH010000023.1, from coordinate 69,534 downwards.
AGCTTGAACGAACATCGAACATCGAACATCGAACATCGAACTGCCCGCAAGGGCATCCTTTTCGTTGTGTCTGCCCCTTCGGGAGCAGGAAAAACAACGCTATGTCGGGAAATATTTGACAAATTTCCAGACATGCGGCACTCTGTCTCGTTCACCACACGCCCGATCAGAGCCGGAGAACAAGAGGGCTGCGATTACCATTTTGTAACTCAAGCAGAGTTCCAGGAGATGGTCGCTGCCGGGGAGTTTGTCGAATGGGCTGAAGTTCACGGCAATCTTTACGGGACGTCGCGCTCAACATTGGAGGATGCTGCAGCAAAGGGAGAAGATCTTTTGCTGGAGATTGATTGTCAGGGAGCGAGACAGCTGCGCAGTTCGTTTGATGCAGCAGTTTACGTGTTTGTCCTGCCCCCCGATTTTACCGAACTTGAGCGTCGTTTGCGTGGGCGAGAAACAGATAGTGACGATATTATTTCTCGCCGTCTGGCGAATGCCCGGGATGAAATTTCTCAGGCACACTGGTATGATTATCTGGTGATCAATGATAATCTGGAACAGGCTGGTCAATGTTTTGCTTCAATCATCGAAGCAGAGCGCTGTCGAATGCGCTTGATGACCGGTTTTCTTGCGCAGCAGTTCAACGCAAAATAAGGAGTTGTGAAAAATGGCACGTGTTACCGTTGAGGATTGTCTTGAAGTTATTCCCAATCGTTTTCTTCTTGCGATGGTCGCATCAAAGCGTTCCAAGCAGTTATATAAGGGGGCAGAGCCGCTGATCGAGAACAAGTCGGGCAATAAGAAAGTTGTTCTTGCCCTGCGTGAAATAGCCGCCAAGGTGGTTGAGTATGATATCCCTCAGCGCCGTCGCTAAATAGATTGCTCGAATCTGCCGAAGGCCAGCTTTACTCGGTCTTCGGCTTTTTTGTGCCTGTTGCGTAAAAAACATGTCTATACCGACCCTGGATAGCACCTTGCAGAAAGTCTGCGAGTACAATCCTGATATTGACACAGGCTTGGTACGCAAGGTTTATGATTTTTGTGTAAAAATTCACAAGGATCAGATTTATCAGCCGGGAATTTCTCACCTTCAACACCTTCTTGAGGTCGTTGAAATCCTTGTTCAGCTCAAAGTCGATGAAACGACTTTGCTTCTTGGTTTACTGCATGATGTGCCGGATGTTGCCGAGGCCGCAGCAGTCGAACTTGAAAATGAGTTCGGTGAAAACCTTGCAGAGCTCGTAAAAATCGGTCATCGCATCAGTCAGATTCCCTATCGTAAAAGCACTCAGCAGCAGGTTGAAAATTTTCGCAAGATGTTTATCGCCATGGCGCGTGATTTGCGCGTTGTCCTGGTGTGTCTGGCTGATCGTCTTTGTGCCATGCGTAATCTGCATCACCTTGAACCGGATAAGCAGATGCATATGGCACGGGAAACCCTGGAAATATATGCACCGCTGGCCAACCGCCTGGGAATCAGCTGGCTTAAAGGTGAATTGGAAGATCTGGCTCTGCGTTATCTCGAAAAAGAGAAATATCAGGAGTTGGCCAGCCGAATTTCAAGTCAGAAAGAAGAACGTGATCGCTATGTTGGTCAGGTCAAGGCTGAAATCAGGGCCTTGTTGAAGGAGAATTCGGTTGTTGGCGAGGTAACGGGTCGTTCCAAACATCTGTATTCAGTTTTCAAGAAGATGGAACGGACCGGGGCTGACCTGGAACAGATTTATGACCTGACGGCCTTCAGAATACTGGTTGAATCAGTTGCCGAATGCTACGCGGTGCTAGGTTTGATTCACGCGACCTGGAAACCGATCCCCGGGCGCTTTAAAGACTATATTGCAATGCCGAAGTCAAATCTTTATCAGTCATTGCACACCACGGTTATTGGTCCCTTTGGGGCACGGATGGAAGTACAGATCAGAACGCATGAAATGCATCGTATTGCCGAAGAGGGTGTTGCGGCCCACTGGAAATATAAAGAAAGTGGTGCGGTCTCGGCTACTGGCCGTGATGACCAGCGTTTCAGTTGGTTGCGTCAGTTGCTCGAGTGGCAGCAGGATGTCAGCTTGTCTCAGGACCTTTCTACGAGTGGGCTGGTCGATCTTTTTCCTGAAGAGGTTTATGTCTTTACTCCCGGAGGCGATGTCAAGGAACTTCCGCGTGGAGCAACTGCGGTCGATTTTGCCTATGCCATCCACAGTGATGTTGGTAATCAGTGCGTCGGAGCCAGGATTAATGGCAAGCATTGCCAGCTGCGAACTGAGCTTCAAAATGGAGACATTGTTGAAATTCAGACCCAGGCATCACATCGCCCCAGTAAGGATTGGTTGGCTTTTGCCAAAACTTCCAAGGCGCGCAACAAAATCCGTCAGTTCGTCAAGGCAGAGCAGCGGGAAAAAAGCCTGGAACTGGGACGAGAGTTGTTCGAAAAGGAATTGCGCAAATACCAGTACAGTGTCAAACGTGCCCAGGCCCTTGAAGGGTTCAAACGTGGCGTTACTGAACTTGGTTTCAAGGAACTTGACGATGTTCTGGCGGCAATCGGATATGGCAAACTGACTGTCGGACAGTTGGTTGCTCATGTTCTGCCCAAGGACGCGACCAGGGGGGACGCATCACCCAAAGTTAATCCCCTGCGTAAGGTTTTGGGGAAGATTGGCGGCAAAAAACGGTCAACCAGTGCCGTGCGGATTGATGGAATCGATGATGTCATGGTTCGCTTTGCCAATTGTTGTAACCCCCTGCCAGGGGAAGATGTGATTGGGTTTATTACCCGAGGACACGGCTTGTCAGTCCATTCTGTTGATTGTTCCCAGGTTCAGGCCAGTGATCCCGACCGTCTGATTCGTGTTGAATGGGATATGAATAAGGCGACCAATCGACCAATTAAAATCAGGGTTTTTTGTAACGATCAAAAAGGAATGCTGGTAGCGATATCGGGCGCAATTACCGATGCCGATGCCAATATTGTCAGTGCCAGTGTTCATTCAACCGCTGACAGACGAGGAATGAATCTGTTTGAGGTTGATGTCGTTAATCTTGATCATCTCAACCGGGTCATTCGGGAAATCAAGAAGATTCGTGGTGTCTATCGGGTTGAAAGACTGAGGTTATAATATTCTGTGAGGCGTGAGGCGTGAGGCGTGAGGCGTGAGGCGTTAAAGGAGGCAGGGATGAAAATCAAATCAATTGAAACTGATAAGGCTCCGGCAGCAATCGGTCCCTATTCTCAGGCCGTTCAGAGCGGAAACCTGCTTTTCTGCTCGGGGCAGATCCCGCTAAACCCAGCTGGCCAGCTGGTTGATGGGAATATTGAGGCTCAGACCCGTCAGGTTATGGCAAATCTTCGGGCTGTTATCGAAGCGGCAGGCAGCAGCCTGGAGCAGGTGGTCAAGACAACGATCTATCTGACAGATCTGGAAGATTTCGGGGTGGTCAATGGTATTTATGCGGAAAGCTTTAGAACAAATCTGCCTGCACGTGCAACGGTTCAGGTTGCCGCTTTGCCCAAGGGAGCACGGGTTGAAATAGACGCGATTGCCGTGCTGTAAGCAAGTATCCTGTAAAAACGAACGACAAAAAGGGATGATCCGTCAACGGATCATCCCTTTTTGTTCGATTGGTGCAACCGGTTTGGTCAGATTGCTTTTTGTACTTTACCGGAACGAATACAGCGGGTGCAAACTTTGATTGCACGGACCGACCCGTTCTGAACTGCACGAACCTTCTGCAAGTTAGGATTCCAGACGGTCCGGGTTTTGTTGTGTGCGTGACTGACGTTATTACCGGTAACGGGTTTCTTCCCGCAGATTTCACATACCTTGGCCATCGATCTTACTCCTCCACAAATTTAGGAACGCGCATTTCTAGCACATTCGGATCGCGAATGCAAACAAGTTATTTTACCGCCCGGATCAGTGAGTGACTTGCCGATGGGTCGCTACGTGCGCTTACCATCCAGACAGGGGCTCATTGATTCAGGTTACAATTGGTCAAGACTTTCTTCACCCACCACTTTTATTCCTGCCTGTTGCAAGACCGCGCAGGTGACACCAACCCCGGCGGTCAGTTCGCCGTTGCGGTAGATCTGACGGCTGCCACAAGATGGGCTGCGTTGTTTAAGAACAGCCATTTTGCAACCGCAGATTTTGGCAATCTTCAAGACCTCATGAGCTCCATGCAAAAAAGCAGGACCGACATCCGCCCCATTTTCATCTGTGAGATGGAGATGGGTTTTCAGCCCTTCATCGCCGTCTCCCTGCGTGTACCAGGCTTTAGCCCTTGGAGTTGGCAGGCCGCCTAATTGTTCAGGGCAGATCGGAACCGGCAACAGCATCTGTTTTGCCAGGTAGTCGATAAGCGTCTGGTTTAGATTTGAAGTCCCGTCATAACGGCAGGCGATCCCCAGCAGGCAGGCGCTGACCAACAGTGGTTGCCCGGTCTGCATCATCCCTCCAGTCCGGGGTTATGCATTGCCCCGTTGCAAGGAGGTGGGGCAGGTAGAATCCGCACTCGTCGCCCTTCGATATGCAAGCGGTTTTCAGCAAATAGTTGAATAGCCCGTGGATAAATCTTGTGTTCTTCGACCAGAATCCGGGCTGCAAGGTCTTCGGCGGTGTCTTCTTCGTGAACCGGAACAACTGCCTGCATGATAATTGGCCCGGTATCGACCCCTGCATCAACAAAGTGGACGGTACAACCTGAAAATCTGGCTCCGTAATCGATTGCCTGTTGCTGCACATGCAGACCCGGAAATGCCGGCAACAAAGCCGGGTGGATATTGATAATTCGTTGGGGATACGCCTCAATAAATGTCGCGCTGATAATCCTCATGAACCCGGCCAGGACAACCAGGTCTGTTTCGGCATCGCGTAGTTGCTGAACAACACTGTGGTCAAAAGCGGTTCGGTCAGCAAAATCGCGATGGTTGATACAGCAGGTTTCTATCCCGGCTTTTGCGGCACGCTCAAGAGCTCCGGCACCAGGATTGTTACTGATGACAATCGCGATTTCGGCACTAAGACGACCATCAGCACAACTGTCTATCAGTGATTGCAGGTTGGTTCCACCACCAGAGGCGAGAACTCCCAGGCGCAGTTTTTTCACAGAAATCCCCGTTTTTGATTGACGACAGAGTCGTGTTGTTCCTAACTGAGAACCACCTGATCCTCATCCTCTTTTCGTTTGGCGATTTCACCGATGAGGTAGGCTCGCTCATCCAATCCGGCGAGTCGAACCATGATATCTTCAACCTGCTCAGGGGGAACAACCAGAATCATGCCGATTCCGTAGTTGAAGGTTCGATACATTTCAAAACGGTCGAGATTTCCACCCTCACGCAGCAGTTCGAAAATGTCCGGTTTGTCCCAGCTCTCGCAATCGATAATAGCCTTGCAGTTACGTGGCAGGATCCGGGGCACGTTTTCAAGCAGGCCCCCCCCGGTGATATGAGCAATGCCTTTGATGCTGAAATCACGCAACAGGTTGAGAACACTTTTGACATAAATGCGGGTCGGGGCGATCAGGGCCTCACCAAGTGGTACCGACAGGCCGGTTGGTGTTGCGTCGAGTGGAAGGGCCATTTTTTCAAGCAGAATCTTGCGAGCCAGTGAGTAACCATTGCTGTGCAGGCCGTTTGATGCAATGCCGATGATTTGATCTTCGGTATTGATTGCCGAACCGTCGACAATCATCTCGCGATCAACAACACCAACAGTAAATCCGGCCAGATCGTACTCTCCATCGCTGTACATACCAGGCATCTCAGCTGTTTCGCCGCCCAGCAGGGCACAGCCTGCTTGTTGGCAGCCCTCAGAAATGCCTTTCATAATCTCGACTGCTTTCTCGGGAGAAAGCTCACCGGTTGCCAGATAATCGAGAAAAAAGAGGGGTTCGGCACCCTGAACGATAATATCGTTGACACACATGGCCACCAGGTCGATGCCGACGGTATCGTGTTTATCGAGGGCAAATGCCAGTTTCAGCTTGGTTCCAACACCGTCGGTTGAGGCGACCAGAGCCGGTTGTTTGTATTTGCTGTTATTCAGGGAAAAAAGCCCGCCGAAACCACCGATATCTGAAATGACTTCGGGGCGAGCCGTTGCTTTGACCAGCGGTTTGATCATTTGAACGAAACGGTTGCCGGCTTCGATGTCGACCCCGGCATCCTTGTAGGTCATGGTTGTTTTGCTGTCGCTCACGCTATAACTCCTCGTGCTGTGGGAAAAGGCCGGTCATTAGAGCATCGGGCTGTACGTTTGTCAACTCTTCAGGGCACTCTTCAGGGCGCTTGTCGCTGGTGGATAATCGTCTTTACACGACCGGGGTGAATCCCTATGATATGCGCACTGAAAAAACTGTTCAACGGTGTTGAAAAACAACAATCGAGAGGTTCGATTTTACCATGAATTCGACAAAGAACCACTGATTCGGGAGCCATGAATGGGGTCTTTTGTCGTTGAACCATTGATTCGTCGTTGTGAGTCGGAAGATCTGGCGAATCTTCTGCAAATTGAGAATCAATCCTATACGCATCCCTGGACAGAACAGCAGTTTCGTCATGAGCTGCAAACACCCCATTCGCGGGTTGACCTGCTGTTGATTGATGAGCAGATTGCGGGCTACATCTGTTATTGGCTGCTGGTTGGTGAAATGCATATTCTGAATATTGCAACCGCACCGGCGTACCGGCGTACCGGGGTTGCGCACAGATTGCTGACCCATGCCTTTATCAGGGCTCAGCAGGCGCAAGTTGCAGAGGCTTATCTGGAGGTCCGAAAAAATAATTTTGGTGCCATTGCTCTCTACCATGCATTTGGTTTCATCGATGGCGATATCCGTCGCGGGTACTACAGCGATGGTGAAGATGCTCTGCTGATGCATTGTCCACTCAGTCCCGTAAGGGGTGAGGTGTAAGGGGTGAGGTGTAAGGGGTGAGGTGCGAGGAGAAAAATCAGAAGATGAAAAATCTGCAAACGATCGTTCTTTCCAACCAGGAGATATCTCCTGGCTATTTTCGGATGAGAATCCTGGCTCCCGGGTATCAGAAGATGGCGCTTCCGGGACAATTTGTCATGTTTCGGGTCCGGCGTTCATTACCGCCATTGCTGCGGCGTCCCTTTGGCATCTTTCAGATCGGTTTTCTGCCTGCCGACTGCGAGGGGATGGCCGAAAAAGAGTTTGTCGAACTGATCTACAAGGTGGTGGGTTCCGGCACCGAAGTGATGAGTGAATTGCACCATGGAGACCGGATTGAACTGCTTGGCCCCCTGGGGCGCGGCTTTGATCTGGACGATGCCGATGGCGACAAGATTCTGGTTGGCGGTGGCATCGGTCTGGTGCCGCTATACATGCTGGCAGCATCGCTGAAGGATCGCTCAAAAACCCGGTTGTTGATCGGTGGGCGCAGCCGAGAAGATATTATCACCGTCACCGAATTTGAACGTCTTGGTGTGACCACCCATGTCACGACCGAAGATGGCAGCCTGGGAGAAGAGGGCCTGATTACACGTATTCTCGAGCGCAAACTCGACAAGTATCCCGGGGCCAGAGTCTATTCCTGCGGCCCGATGCCCATGTTGCGTGCTGTAGAAGCCATCTGTTCTGAACGTAAAGTCCCGTTGCAGGTTTCACTTGAAGCTCTGATGGCCTGTGGTGTCGGGGCCTGTCTTGGCTGTGTGGTCAAAGGCCGTAACCATTCTGAGCAGAACCCGGAATATCTCTGCACCTGTCGCAAGGGACCGGTTTTCCACAGCCACGAACTTGACTGGGATCGATTGCATCAGAAGAATATGGAGCAAGGGGAGTCATCATGAGTCATTGTCGCCCATCTGTCACCAAACCTCGCCTGGCCGTTGAGTTTGCCGGATTGAAATTAAAAAATCCCCTGATGCCGGCGTCCGGAACCTTTGGCTATGGCGAAGAATTTGCGCCCTATCTCGATCTTGATCAGATGGGGGCCATCGTTACCAAGGGGCTTTCCTTGAACCCCAAGGCCGGAAACCCGACCCCGCGGATTGCAGAAACCGTCAGTGGGATGCTCAATGCGATAGGCTTGCAAAACGTTGGGGTCGAGGCTTTTATCCGCGACAAAATGCCTTTTCTTGAACAGTTCGATACACCGGTCGTGGTCAACTTTTTTGGCAATACTCAGGTAGAGTACGCTGAGGTGGCGGCCCGTTTGAACGATGTTCCGGGGGTCGCGGCACTTGAGATGAATATTTCCTGTCCCAATGTCAAGCATGGTGGCATTGTGTTTGGTACGGACCCCAAGGCGGCTTTTGATGTGATTGCAAAGGTTCGCAAACGTTTGGACAAGCCTCTCATTGTCAAATTGACCCCCAATGTGACAGATATCCGGGTAACGGCTCAGGCCGCCGAGGATGCCGGTGCTGACGTCATCAGCCTGATCAACACATTGACCGGCATGGCCGTTGATGTGCGCACCCGGCGTCCACGAATTGCCAATGTGATTGGTGGTCTTTCCGGCCCGGGGATTCGACCGGTTGCTGTGCGGATGACACACCAGGTTGTGCAGACAGTCAAAATCCCGGTTATCGGGATTGGTGGCATCATGCGGGCCGAAGATGCTCTTGAGTTCTTGATTGTTGGTGCCAGAGCTGTGCAGGTGGGAACCGCCAATTTTGTTGACCCCAATGCCATGCAGACGATTCTTGATGGAATTGAATCCTTCTGTATTGAACAGGGAATCGAGGATATAAATGATCTTATCGGTACTCTGGAGTTATAATCAGTGATCAGGGGCCGATTTTCTCCCCGTCACTGAGGTTCTGATGGACGTCATCACAACACATGTCAATGCGGATTTCGATTGCCTGGGGGCAATGATCGCCGCTCGTCGTCTCTATCCTGACGCGGTTCTGGTCTTTCCCGGTTCGCAGGAGCGCGGTTTGCGCGATTACCTGCTTCACTCCACACTGTACATCTATAACTTCAAACGGTTTAAAGATATCGATCTTGAGCAGATTACGCGCCTGATTCTGGTCGATGTTCGCCAGGCTTCACGGATCGGTCCATTTGCAGAGATTGCCCGTAAGCCCGAGGTCGAAGTGCATATCTATGATCATCATATTGCTGAAGATGACAGTCTTCAGGGTGATCTGCAGCGGATCGAAAATGTCGGGGCCACGACAACCTTGATGACCCAAATCTTTATCGAGCGCGGGATTGTTCCGACTCCGGACGAGGCCACCATGATGATGCTGGGCCTCTATGAGGATACCGGCAATCTGCTTTTCGGTTCCACCTGTGCGGAAGATTTCAGTGCGGCCCGTTTTCTTTTGGAGCAGGGGGCCAATCTCGACACTGTGGCCGATTTTCTGGTGCGTGAGATGACCCCTGAACAGGTCGATCTGCTCAACCGGTTGTTGAAGTCCTGCCGTCGAATTCGGGTTCATGGGGTCGAAATTGGAATTGCTCAGGCCTCCCTTGCGACCTATGTTCCGGATATCGCCTCGTTGGCACATAAGCTCAAGGATATTGAGAACCTTTCGGTTCTGATTGTTGCCGTGCGAATGGATGATCGGGTTTTTCTGGTAGCACGCTCGCGCCTGGCTGAAGTCGATGTTGGGGAGCTGTTGCAACATTTTGGCGGGGGTGGACATTCCTTTGCGGCGTCGGCAACGGTACGTGACACACCATTGGTTCAGTTGCTGGATCAACTCGAAAATCGTCTTTCTGATTGTGTGATGTCCCGCATGACCGCAGGTGATTTAATGAGTGCTCCGGTAAAACACCTGCCCCTTTCGGCAACGACTCGTCAGGCCAGTGAGCTGCTGACCCGTTTCAATTTCAATGCTGCTCCGGTTCTGGATGGAACAGAGCTAGTGGGGATTGTGACCCGCCAGCTGGTCGAAAAAGCTCTGCACCACCAAATGGATGGGGTGCCGATCAGTGAAATCATGTCAAGTGAGTTTGCCTGTGCGACTCCGGAGACCGACATTCAGGAATTGCAGGAGATGATTCTGCAACAACGGCAGAGATTTATTCCGGTCCTGAGTGAGGGAGATCTGGCCGGGGTTGTTACCCGGACAGATCTGTTGCAGCAACTGGTTGGTCAGAATGGTTTGGGAACCAGAAAACTTCGCCTCAAACGCAAAAATCTTGGCCGCTTGTTACCCGAAATCCTGCCCGCAACACTGTTGACACTCTTGAAGCAACTGGGTGAAATGGCCGATGATTTTGCCGGTGAGGTCTATCTGGTAGGTGGGTTTGTCCGTGATCTGTTGCTGCGCAAACTGAATGACGATATCGATATTGTCGTCGAAGGTGACGGAATTGCCTTTGCTGAAAAGATGGCGGCGCAGCTTCAGGCTCGGGTTAAGGCTCACCCCAAATTTGGTACGGCAGTTGTCGTCTGTCCCGATGGGCTGAAGATCGACGTCGCGACGGCACGAATGGAGTACTATTCGGCACCAGCGGCTCTTCCTGAGGTCGAGTATGCTTCGATCCGTCATGATCTTTACCGTCGGGATTTTTCAATCAATACCCTGGCGATGATTCTCAATCGGGCAAAATTTGGTCAAATGATCGATTTTTTTGGTGGCCAGCGCGATCTGAAAGATCGTTCGATCAGGGTGCTGCACAATCTCAGTTTTGTTGAGGATCCTACCCGGGCTTTTCGGGCCGTTCGTTTTGAACAACGGTTGGGGTTTACCATTGGTGGTCAGACCGAGAGATTGCTGAAAAACGCAGTCGCAATGCAGGTTGTCGGACGGGTTGGCGGGCGTCGTATCCTGAATGAATTACGCCATATTCTCGGTGAACCTCAGGTTATTCCAGCACTGAAGCGATTAGACAACCTGGGATTATTGCCCTTTGTTTCTCCTAGCCTTGTTTTCAGCTCCGAAGATGAACCTCTTTTTGCTGCAGCTGAAAAAGCGCGTAACTGGTTTGAATTGCTCTACACCGGAGAAGCCTTTGAACCCTGTCTGGTCGATCTTCTCTGCCTCTTTGATCGCTTGCCGCGTCGAGAGCTTAAACGAACTCTGGTCAAGCTGGAAATGAAGGTTTCCTGGCAGAAGGTGTTGCTGGACGAAAGTGTTGAGGCACGCAAGGCGTTGGCAGCACTTGAGCGAAGTTACAGACGTGGCAGGCCGCCTGCGGCCAGCAAAATTTATCATTGGCTGCAACCCCTGTCGCTTGAAACCCTGATCTTCATGTTGGCCCGGACTGCAGACGAAGAAATACGCCGAGCCATTTCTCATTATGTCACCAGTTTGCGCCATCAGCAGACCGCCCTCGATGGCCACGATTTGACCGCCATGGGGCTGTCACCAGGGGAGTCGTATAAACACATCCTGAAAACCCTGCTGGACGCCAGACTTGATGGCAAAATATCAACCAGAAATGAAGAAATCGCTTTGGTGAAAAATCAATTTCTCCCCTGACTTTTTTAAACAGGGATTCCTTTTGACGGGTCGGTTGACTCGTACGGTCGGTTCTGCGAGAATCGGCCCTGTTTTCCTGCCCGTAAAATTTCAGACCCAAACCTTGACGTCACGGTCAGGGGTGAGGAACCGGATGGACACAATCCTTATGAAATTGTCGGTGATGCTGGTACCGGCATTGTTGGCAATTATACTGCATGAAGTTGCACACGGTTACGTTGCAGACCGTCTTGGTGACCCGACAGCACGTTTACTGGGCCGTTTGAATCTGAACCCCTTCCGGCATTTGGATCCTATCGGAACTGTTGCCATCTTTGTCTTTGGCTTTGGTTGGGCCAGACCCGTGCCGGTGAATGCCAGTAATTTGCGAAATCCACGCCGTGATATGATCTGGGTTTCACTGGCAGGCCCCCTGACAAATCTGGCTTTGGCCGGTATTTCGGTTTTGTTGCTGCACGGTATCAGCTTTCTGGAAACAACCTCCCTTGCGGGGAGCGAATTGTTTACGGAAATGATCCGGCCTCTGCGAATCATGGCGGCTTTTAGCCTGTATATCAATATCCTGCTGGGTGTTTTCAACCTTCTGCCAATTCCGCCGCTCGATGGCGGACGGGTTCTGACCGGAATCCTGCCGGGCAAGCAGGCCGCGTGGCTTTTGCGTCTTGAGCCTTTCGGCTTTGTTGTATTGATGGCGCTGATCTTTTTTACCGATGTCTGGAGCCAACTGCTTTCGCCGGTCATCAGCCTGTTGGTCCACCGGCTTGCCGGAAGTGAATACATCTACGTAGAAAAGGCAATGAGCTTTTTATTCGGGGGGTAGCCTTGTGTCAATCGAGATCAGCCTGCAAAATTTTGATGGTCCTCTCGATCTGTTATTACATCTGATCAAGACCAACGAGATGGATATCGCTGATATCCAGATGGTCGAGATAACCGAGCAATATCTTTCGGTTATTGATCAGATGAGGCAGCTCAATCTGGATGTCGCCGGTGAATTTTTGTTGATGGCGGCAACTCTGATTCACATCAAATCCCGTATGCTTTTGCCGGTTATTGATGAGGCAGAAACAGATGAGGAGGAGCTGGATCCACGTGCCGAGCTGGTCAGACGCCTGCTGGAGTACCAGCGATACAAGGATGCTGCCAACTCGTTGAATCTGCAACCCTGCCTGAATCGTGAAGTTTTTTTGCGTCAGTATGTCGAGCCCGATATTGGTAATGGAATTGCCGACGGTGATTTCAGTACCGGTATATATCAGTTGGCATCCGCCTTTCATCAGTTGCTGCAACAATCAAAGGTAGAGTTTGTCCACGAAGTCGTGCGTGAACAGCTGTCGGTGACAGATTTTATTCACCGGATACTAGAGCGACTCGCTGGCGGAAAACAGCTTGCCTTTACCGACTTTTTTCTTAACGGAGCCTCCCGTCAGGAAATGGTCGTAACTTTTCTGGCAATGCTTGAGCTGGTCAAGATGCGGATGATAAAGATTTCCCAAAGTGCAGAATTTCAACCGATATGGCTCAGTTTGGCCGTTTCTGAGGATGAGGTTGAACAGCTTGAATGTGGGGAGGAGTCTCTCGGTTATGGATGAGCGTTGTCGTGCCGTGGCGGCTCTGATATTTGCCGCTGATCGTCCACTGAGCCTTGATCGGCTTTGTCAGTTCTTTGATTGTGGCCGGGCTGAATTGCGCCCGGTTATCGATCAGTTGCGCCAGCATTATCCGATCTCCCAAACCGGTTTCTATCTTGCCGAAGTGGCGGGGGGATACCAGTTTCGTACCGATCCTGACCTTGCTGACTGGTTGAATAAACTGAACCGGGAACGACCTTTTCGTTTTTCTCAGGCAGCACTCGAAACTCTGGCGATGGTTGCCTACCGACAACCGGTTACTCGGGGCGAAATAGAATATTTGCGCGGGGTTGATTCGGGCGGTGTTGTCAAAACCTTGCTCGATAAGGGGTTTTTGCGAATTCTCGGTAAAAAAGATGTTCCTGGTCGTCCGTTGATGTATGGGACCAGCAAATACTTTCTGGAATTCTTTGGCTTGAAAGATTTGAATGATCTGCCGACCCTCAAAGAATTTTCAGCCCTTGACCCTGATCTTGATCCTGAACAGTCTTCAGATCTTGAGAATGAGAGTCTTCCGGCTGTTGCCGGGACCGAAGAACCAGAGATTTCATGAAAGAGCGATTGCAAAAGTTGATTTCGCGTTCCGGATTGATGTCGCGACGAAAAGCTGAAGAGTTTATCCGTCAGGGGAAAGTTACTGTCGACGGTCGTCTTGCTCTGCTTGGAGAAAGTGCCGATCCCGAGTTGGCAGAGATCAGAGTTGCAGGAGAGCTGCTCCGCTTTGATTCTCCTGTCAGGACCCTGATGTTGAACAAACCAACCGGCTATATTTGTTCGATGAGTGATCCCCGAAACCGGCGGCTGGTTACTGATTTATTACCTGCTGATCTGGGCCGACTCTATCCGGTCGGTCGGCTTGATTACAATACTGAGGGTTTGCTGATACTGACGAATGATGGTGCATTGGCCCAGCAATTGGCTCATCCTCGCCATCATGTGTCAAAAACCTATCTGGTCAAGGTGCGCGGTTCGCTTGACAGAAGCAAACGTCAGCAACTGGAATCGGGTGTTTTGCTGGAGGATGGCCTGACCGCTCCGGCAAAGGTTTCACGCGTACGCAGTTCGGGGCAGAACAGTTGGTTCGAATTGACCTTGGGAGAAGGGCGTAATCGTCAGGTAAGGCGCATGTGTGAGGCCGTTGGTTTGCCAGTTGCCAGGCTGAAACGCATTGCAATTGGAAGTTTGACATTGGGTGATCTCAAGTCTGGTGCCTTTCGATTGTTGACAGGGACAGACCTTGTTCACTTGAAAAAAAGTGCGGGCCTGTAATACTCCTGTTAGAGCTTCGTGTGCGCACGAAGATAGATGAATTTTGCAGGCATGATTATTTGATGAGGGCAGAGCAGAGAGCAAATTCCGTTTTGGATCAGTAAAGGTTCTGTTTTTCCTAGGAAATCAGGGGGATTTCTTGACAATTCTGGAGCTCATCGCTTATCGTTGCCAGATGGGATCGGGCGTAAGTTCTGATGTAGGGAGCATGTACTCTTGGCGAACAAGCAAAAACTTCTCGAATCGGCTCAGAAAAATATCAAGAAAAAGCAGTTTTCACGCGCGATAAAAGATCTGCAGAAGGTTGTTGAGATCGACCCGCGTGATATCCGCTCGCGTCAGCGGCTGGCCGAACTTTATGTAAAAACCAACAAGTCAGGTGAAGCTTTTGAACAGTACGAGGCTGTAGCCAAATACTTTGCCAGTAACGGTTTTTATCTGAAGGCAATTGCCATCTACAAGCAGATGCAACGCCTGGACCCCAGCCAGATCAGCATTTTCAGTCGTCTTGCCGAATTGAATGAGAAGCAGGGTCTTACGGGCAATGCTCTGGCTGAATTGCGGCATCTTGTTGGCTATTATGAAAAAAATGACATGATTGCCGACGCGATCAAGACCCTGGAAAAAATGCGGGATCTTGATTCGGGAAATATCAATGTCCAGGTCAAGCTGGCTGAAATCTACGCCAATAATGATCGTGTTGATGATGGCCTCGCAGAATTTCGTGAGGTTCTCAGGCAACTGGATGAAAAACAGGATTACGACAAGATCCTGCGTCTGTACAAGATGTTCCTGCCACTTTTCCCTCACAATGACGATCTGCAAAAAGGGCTGGCTTTAACCCTGTTTGAAAAGGGTGAACTGGCCAAGGGGATTACAATCCTCCAGACCCTGTTGCGTAATGATCCTGAGAATACCGAGATTCTGTCTTGCCTTGCGACTGCCTATGAAAACCAAGGGGACAGTGAGAATTCTCGTCAGGCTTACTTGCGGCTTCTTAAAATAGAGCCAAATGATCTTGAAATTCGTGAAAGCCTGGTTCAGTGCTACCTGAATGAAGAAGATTATGACAAGGCGCTGGCCGAGTTGGAAGATTGGAAAGAAGCCTTTCTCAAAATCAATCGTTTAGATCGTTTGAAAGAATTCTACGAAGCCTTGCGTAAGGCGATTCCTGAAAATCAGCAGGTCATACAGACTCTTGACTCCATTTATGAAATCACCGGAGAAGGGGACAAGCTGCTCGATATCGTCGCGGGGGTAAACGAAGTTGAGCCAGAAGTTTTGGCTACCTCAGAAAATGTCGTCGAAGAGACCCTGTCCGATTCATTGCTCGGGACGATGGATGAAGAGGAAGAACTCCTGGTCCTTGGTGAAGAGGATTTGCTGCTGGGCGACAGTGTCGGCGAGTTGCCGCTCGAAGAAGAGAGCAGTGAGCTTGAACTGGAGCCCCTGGAAGACATTGATGTTGAAGAAGATGAGATTATCGAACTCAACTTGACTGATGCGCCTGAGGTTGAGGCTGGCGATTCAGCGATAGATGTCAGTCTCGATTTTGATCTGGACGATGAAGAGGAAGCTCCGGTTCTGGATGTTGCGGCTGATCTGGAAGAAGCCGAGTTCTATCTGCAGCAGGGACTTTTTGAAGAAGCTGAAAAGGTTTGCCACGGGATCCTGGAGCAGAGTCCTGATAATGCTGAGGTCAAGGCCAAGCTGGATGAGATTGCCTTGCAACGTGATGCACAGGGCAATCAGGGTGAAACGTCGGTTGAGTTACATGATCTGGCAGCAGAACTTTTGGAAGATGGTTTTCCCGAGCTTGATTCGGCTGATGAAGAATCAGGTGAGAGTGAGGAGTCTGCGGGAGAGGCGGCGACTCAATCTGTTGATGCTGTTGCAGAAAACGAAGGCAAGGTTTTTCGTACTGATGTTGACGAGCAAATTGCCGCAGACGATATGGAATCTCACTACAATCTGGGGATTGCCTACCGTGAGATGGGGCTGTTTGATGATGCTGTCGCAGAATTCAGCAAGGCAGAAAGTGATCCAGCCCGTTTTGTTGATTGTCAGACCCTGAAAGGATTCTGCCATGTCGACAAAGGAGATTTTGAAAAAGGGGAAGAGGCCTTCAAGGTTGCTCTTGCCAGCGACTCTCTCGATGAGGGGCAACGTTTGAGTCTTTACTTTGAGTTGGGTGTTCTTTATGAAAACTGGGAACGCCCTCTTGAAGCTCTTGACAGTTTCCAGTTTGTTGCTGACACCGATCTCTTTTTCCGTGATGTTGCTGACCGGATTGAGGCATTGCGCAAGAAACTGGGGATGACTGACGAAGCCGAAACTGATGAGATGGATTCTGCGGAAGATGATTCTGTCGCAACCAAAGACCGGATCTCTTTTCTTTAAAGTGTTTACCCGCCAGGAGGGATCATGGGGTACGCTGAATATTTCAATCTGGAGCGCGAGCCGTTTTCCAACGCTCCTAACGATAAGTTCTACTTCAACAGCGATCAA
Source organism: Deltaproteobacteria bacterium (assembly GCA_024276935.1). Lineage (GTDB taxonomy): Bacteria > Desulfobacterota > Desulfuromonadia > Desulfuromonadales > Geopsychrobacteraceae > Geopsychrobacter. Next base: position 52,721 of record JAJRWH010000023.1, on the reverse strand, counting down.
CACAACCAGGCATTGTTACGTCTGATGTATTCTGTCGACTCCGACAAGGGGTTGGCCGTTCTGGTTGGGGGGGTTGGTACCGGCAAGACGACTCTTGCACGGCGCATGCTCGATAACCTTTCGGTCGACAAGTATGAATCCTCCCTGCTGGTCATGATCCATTCGGGGATTACTCCAGAATGGCTGTTGTCGCGGATCGCCCTGCAACTTGGGGTAAAAAAACCTGATAATGACCCGCTGAAAATTCTCAAACAACTCTATGAGCGCCTGTTGCAGATTCACAGTGAGGGACGCAAAGCAGTTGTCCTGATCGATGAAGCCCAGATGCTGCAAAGTCGTGAATTGATGGAAGAGTTTCGCGGTCTGCTTAATCTTGAAATTCCGGGTAAAAAACTTCTGAATGTGGTCTTTTTTGGTTTGTCCGAGTTGGAGCAAACCATGAGCCTTGATGCCCCTCTGGCTCAGCGGGTTGCCGTTAAATATACCCTGAAACCTCTTTCGGTCGAAACAACTCACAGCTATATTGCCCATCGTCTTAAGGTCGCAGGCAGTGAAGTTGTTCCTTTTGTCGATCCGGCGATAGACAAGATTCACAAATATGCGGGTGGAGTTCCACGTCTGATCAACACCATTGCCGACAATGCGATGCTCGAAACCTTTTTGCGTCATGACCAGATCGTTTCAGAAGAGATTGTTGACAGTGTGGCGGTTGATCTTGGTCTCAGCAAGCCCGAGGTGAAACATGCGGCGGAGTCGGTGGATGAAGTCCCTGCTGCGGCGACTCCTACTGCTGAAGAGCTTGAAGAAGATAATCAGGCTGATCTTGAGGCGATTGATTCTTTGCTTGATGGCTTTCAGGAAGGTTAGCAGGCATGACGACCTGCTGTTTTTTGTAGCGATCGAGGTTTTCGGTCGCTACAGTTGTTTTAACCCGATAAATCAGAGGATTTCTTGGCTGACCATTCCCGAATAAAAATTCTGAACGAAAGTCTTTGTAATCAGATTGCTGCGGGCGAAGTTGTGGAACGTCCGGCTTCCGTGGTCAAGGAACTGATTGAAAATTCGATTGATGCTGGTGCTGACGAAATCCTGGTTGAACTTGAAGCTGGTGGCCGCAAACTGATCCGGGTTGGAGACAATGGCTGTGGGATGAATCGTCAGGACGCTTTTTTGTCGCTTGAACGACATGCCACCAGTAAGATTCGCCAGGCCGAAGACCTTTTTGCGTTGACGACCCTTGGTTTCAGAGGAGAAGCCCTGGCTTCGATTGCTTCGGTTTCCCGTTTCAAACTCCGCAGCTGTGCGACTGACGATGGCCTTGGCCAGGAGATCGTTGTCGAGGGGGGCAAGGTTCGAAAGGCTGAAGAAGTTGGAATGGCTCGCGGCACCCTGATTGAGGCCCGCAATCTTTTCTACAATCTGCCCGCCCGGCGCAAGTTTTTGCGTCGTGAACAGACAGAACTCGGACATTGTGCTGATGTGGTCACAAAGCAGGCTCTTTCCCATCCCGAAATCAGTTTCAAATTGCGCCATAATGGGCGCTCGATGCTTGAATTAAGGCGAGAAAAAGGTCTGCTGGAACGTGTCGCCGCACTTCTTGGCCGGTCTCTTGTGTCCGAAATGCTTCCTGTGGATCAGGAGGACGCGGTCAGCTCAATCCGTTTGCATGGTTTACTCGGTCAGCCGACCCTTAATCGCTCAACTTCGTCACATATTTATACGTTCATAAATGGTCGCTATATTCGTGATCGTGTCGTGCAACATGCCATCATGAATGGTTATCGCCATCTGCTGATGAAGGGACGTTTTCCGGTCGTTGTTCTGTTTATCGAGATTGCTGCGGACAAGGTTGATGTCAATGTTCATCCCACCAAGCATGAGGTCCGGTTCCGGGAACAGTCACTGATCCATGATTTCATCTCATCCACCTTGCAGCAACAGTTGAAGCCTGCTGCCTGGGTTCAACCGGCCCCGGAGATTGTCGCTGCGCCCATTTCGGATGAACCTGTTATCAGCAGTGACGTCCGGGAAGAAAGTCAGGCGGTCCTGATCAGAGAACCCTGTCCTCCACCTTATGAACCAGGTGGGGCGAGTTCTTTGGCCGGAGCCGGTAAAGAAGATCCCGCTCCTCTGCCATCGGTTGCTCAGACACCCGGGCTGTCGACACTTCCTGATTCTACTACGCAGCCTGCAGGTCAGTTCTTTTCCGGACTTCGATATCTGGGACAGTTTCATAACAGCTATCTGCTGTGCCAGGATGGTGATGATCTGCTGTTGATCGACCAACATGCTGCGCATGAGCGAATAAGTTTTGAACGACTGAAAAAGAGCTTCGTGCAGGAAAATGTCGCCCAACAGCGTTTGCTGTTTCCTGAAATGCTCGAACTGGATTTCAAAAGTGGTCAGGCTCTCGAAGAACACCTTTACGATCTGGCAAGACTCGGCTTCGATGTAGAGCCATTTGGGGGCAAATCCTACGTATTGAAAGCGGTTCCTCAGTTACTGGCCGATTCTGACAACAAGAGTCTGATTGTTGATATTGCGTTGGAACTTGAGCAGGTCGGCAGTGGTGACGGGCTGGAAGACAAACTTGACGAGGTGCTTATTCTCATGGCCTGTCACAGTGTCATCCGGGCCAATCAGGCTCTTGATCCACGTGAGGCCCGTGCATTACTGGAACAGCTCGACGGAGTCGATTTTAAAGCAAACTGTCCCCATGGTCGCCCGGTTATGCAGCGGCTGCATCTCCACGAAATTGAACGAATGTTCAGGCGTCAGTGAGAAAATCTGCATGTCCGCAATTCCGTTATTGATTATTCAAGGCGCAACGGCTTCGGGAAAAACCGGTTGGGCGATTCGTCTTGCCCGGCGTTTTTCGTTCGAAATTATTTCTGCCGATTCGCGTCAGGTTTATCGCCGGATGGATATAGGGACGGCAAAGGCGTCGGCAGAAGAACTTGCCGCCGTGCCACACCATATGTTGGATCTGGTTGAGCCCGATCAAAATTACACCGTAGCAGATTATGTCAAAACGGCCAGATCTCTGGCAGCAAAGATCTACCGCCGAGGAAAGCTGCCCTGTGTCGTTGGTGGCACCGGCCTTTACATTCAGGCGCTGGTTGGAGGTCTTGCCGAGGTTCCTGAAGCCGATGAAGAACTGCGTCAGCAGCTCAGAACCCGTGAAGAGCATCAAGGGCAGGGGACTCTTTACCGCGAGTTACAACAGGTTGATCCCGAATCTGCCGCCCGGATACATCCTAACAATCTGGTAAAAATCATTCGTGCTCTTGAAGTTTGTCAATTGAGTGGGCACAAAATGTCTGATTTGCAGCAACAACATCAATTCTCAGACAGCTGTTTTTCCCCTCTGTACCTTGCTCCAAAGTGGCCCAAAGAGATTCTTCATCAACGGATTGCCGAGCGAACCCGCTTTATGCTTGAACAGGGATTGGTTGAAGAAACACAGGCTCTGGTCTCTGACTATGGTGAAAATCTTAAAAATTTGCAGACACTCGGCTATCGTGAGGTTCTGGCCTATCTCCAGGGTGAATTCTCTCTGGCAGAAACCGAAGCCCGGATTGCCTTGCAGACCCGGCGTTATGCCAAACGACAAATGACCTGGTTTCGCAAGGTTTCGCAAACAATTTGGGTTGATTCCTGTCAAGAGTCTGGTAAAGTGATAGAATTAATTGACGATTTAATACAGAAATAAAGGAGCGGATGATGCCAAAATCACCATTCAATATTCAAGATCAATATCTAAATCAGGCACGTAAAGAACGCGTCAGAGTGACGGTTACCATGATGTCGGGAAGCAAGTTTGAAGGTTACATTAAATCCTTTGACAGCTTTTGCGTGCTTGCTGAAAGTGATGGCGACATTCTGGTATACAAACATGCGATTGCTTCAATTACTTCGACAGATGGTTCATTCCGTTTGCACGGTGGTCGCGACTGAAACAATTTTAAAATTTACACGTTTTTGCAGGGGTACCAGTTATGGTGCCCCTGTTTTCTTTTTCACGAAAAGAACAACGGTCTGACATATCCTTTTCCACAGGTGTTAAGATACTCAGATGATAAGAGTTGAACAGGTGATTGCGGGGTCTGCCGCAGAGGACGCAGGTCTCACTCCAGGAGATCAGTTGCTGGCTGTTGATCAGCGCTCCATAGAGGATATTGTCGACTTTTTTGTGGCTTTGCAGCAAAAGACCCGGGTCGACCTTCTGGTACAAAGACCGCCTCAGGAACCATTTCTGTTGCCGCTCGAATTTGCTGAAGACGAGGATCCTGGCTTGGTTCCGGCTCACCCTCAACCGACGGGTTGTGGCAATAACTGCCTGTTCTGCTTTGTTCATCAGCTACCAAAGGGGATGCGGCGAACCCTGTATGTTAAGGATGAGGATTACCGTTTTTCCTGGCTTTACGGATCGTACATTACCCTGGGCAATATATCTGAAGAACAGATAAGCCGGATCATTCGCGATCAGCTCTCCCCGCTGTATATTTCGGTTCATGCGACAGATGAGAAGATTCGCTGCCAGTTGCTGGGCAAGGATGTTCCTCCCATTATTCCTCTGTTGCAACGACTGACTTCGGGGGGAATTGAGTTGCATACCCAGGTTGTTCTTTGCCCCGGATTTAATGATGCAAAAGTTTTACAAACTACCATTACTGATCTGGCCGCTTTTTGTCCTCAGATAGTCTCGTTGGCAATTGTGCCAATTGGATTAACGCGTTATCGCGACCATCTTCCCGAAATTGAGCCGGTTTCCCCTAAGCTTGCTTCTGAAACCCTTGATCTGATTGAACAGGCCCAGCAACAACAGCTTGCCCGAACCGGGCAGAGATTTGTTTTTGCCGCGGATGAGTTGTATTTGCGCGCAGCAAGAGATTTTCCGCCTCTTGCTCATTATGAAGAACTCTGGCAGCTTGAAAATGGTGTCGGGATGCTGGCCCTTTTTCGGAGTGAGGCGGCAGAGGTTCTGTTGGAAGCGATCCCCCTGGGACTGCGTAAGGTCAGTCTTGTGACCGGCCAATCTTTTGCAGAAGAGCTTGAATCCTTCGCAACACGCCTCGGGATACGAACCGGTTGCGAGATCCAGGTGGTTGCAGTCGAAAATCATTTTTTTGGCCCGAGTGTAACCGTGACAGGACTTTTAACCGGAAGCGATATCATGGCGGCCTTTGCCGGTGTTGATCCGGGGGAGGCAGTGATTGTGCCTGAGGTGGTGTTCAATGAGGGAGAAAGCTTGCTGCTGGACGATAAGCGGATGGAATATCTTGAACAGCATTTTGATGTTCCTGTTATCCGGGTCAGTAGTGATCCCTGGGGAATTCTGGATGGACTTGAGCGTCTCGACAGTCATGAAATTGAAATTGTTGAGGGGTAACTAAATACAGGAACCACAAAAGGAACCGGAAAAAATGACAACACGCCAGATCCTGCCTGTCTTTGGAATGAAGTGTCAGAAGTGTGTCGCGCGCGTAACCGATTTGTTGGCTCAACAACCTGGGATCTCGGATATAGAGGTCTCCCTCGCTGATCAAGCCGCCAGTTTCTCGCTTGATCCTGATCTCAATAATCTTGTGGTCCTGACGGATATTCTTGAGCAGGCCGGGTTTTCGACCACTCCGTCAGAGTTGGATTCTCCACAGGACAATACCGCAGAAGTTGCAGATTCATCTGTTGTCAGTCATCGTTTTGCCGTTGGTAAAATGAGTTGTGCCAATTGTGCGGCAACGGTTGAAAAGACGATTTCAGCCCTGCCCGGAGTTGTCTCTGCCCAGGTCAACTTTGCCGTCGAAATTCTGGTTGTTGAGCATGATACCACCCAAGGTGGTGTTGAGCAGATCCTGACGGCTCTGGAGTCGGCAGGGTATCCGGGACGGCTGCTTGATCAGTCGGGTGTTTTACGTTTTTCGATCAGCGGGATGAGTTGTGCCAACTGTGCGGCAAAAATTGAAAAAACGCTGAACCAGTTGGATGGCGTCAGCCGAGCGGTAGTGAACTTTGCGTTGAATTCAGCTGAAGCTGAGTTTGATCCTTCTCTGGTGTCAGACAACCAGATTCTTGCTGTTGTGGAGGATCTTGGCTACAAACCGGCCTTGCAGGAAGATGAATCTCTGCAACAACAGGAAGCAAAACGTGCTTTTTTCTGGGTTCTGTTCGCAGGTTCTCTGGCGATTCCGATCATGTTTTTCATGTATACCCAACCCTTTGGTGAAAAAAACACTCTGGTCAACGCTGTTCTCTCCAGTATTGCCCAGTTTACGGCGGGATTGACATTCTATCGTGGGGCCTATAAGTCCCTGCGCAACCGTTCAGCCAACATGGACGTTCTGGTTGTTCTGGGGATTACGGCGGCATACGGTTATTCTCTGTTGGCATTGTTTGGCCTTCTTGGTGATCATGCTGTTGTTTTTTTTGAAACCAGCGCCATGCTGATTTTCTTTATTCGTTTTGGTAAATGGCTCGAAAGTCGTGCCAAGGGTCAGGCCGGGGCCGCCTTGAAAAAGCTGCTTGAGCTTCAGGCAGACAATGCCACCCTGCTGGTGGATGGAGAAGAGCGTGAGGTTGCAGCCAGTCGCCTGCAACCGGGAGATTTGGTTGTTGTTCGACCCGGAGAGAAAATTCCGGTTGATGGTCTGGTTGAAAACGGGACCAGTGCTGTCGATGAATCGATGATCACCGGAGAAGCGGTTCCGGTTCACAAACAGGCCGGTGATCAGGTGACCGGAGCAACCGTTAACCAGAGTGGCCGAATTGTTGTGCGGGTCACTCAGGTTGGCAAGGATACCGTTCTGGCCCAGATTGTTCGCATGGTTGCTGATGCCCAGGGTGACAAAGCGCCCATCCAGAAACTGGCTGATCGGGTTTCAAATGTTTTTGTGCCGATTGTCATCAGCGTTGCCAGTGTGACTTTTCTGTTCTGGTATGGTCCCGGTGAACAGGGTTTTCTCTTTGCTTTTCGTATGGCGATTGCCGTTCTGGTCATTGCCTGTCCTTGTGCGTTGGGTCTTGCGACTCCAACTGCGATCATGGTTGGTTCAGCCATCGGTCTGGAGCGGGGAATTCTGTTCAAGAAGGCTTCGGTTCTGGAACATATTTCAAAGTTGCAGGTCCTGTTGCTTGACAAGACCGGAACCTTGACGACGGGAATTTTCAAGGTTACCGATCTGATACCGGTTGCCGGGGTCGATGAGCAGAAACTGTTGAGTTTGAGTGCCTCGATTGAGAGTGGCAGTCATCATCCCCTGGCACGTAGTCTGGTCGCTGCGGCGAACGAGCGGGAAGTCGCCTGGCAAGGCCTTGAACAGATCGAAGAAATTGGTGGCAAAGGACTTCTGGCTCCAACCACCGAAGGGGTGTTGCTTTGTGGGAATTCAGTTCTTCTTGAAGAACATCAGGTTGATCTGTCCCCACTCGAAACCATTGCCGCAGATCTTTCCGACCGGGGAAGGTCATTGATTTATCTGGCGCTGAACGGTCAGGTCCTCGGGGTGATCGGCCTGATAGATCAGATCAAGGACAATGCTGCCGATTCGTTACGTCGCTTGCGAGATCTGGGGCTTGAAACGGTTCTTGTTACCGGTGATCGGCGCGGCGTTGCCGAACAGGTTGCCAAAGAACTGGGTATTGACCATGTCGAAGCGGAGGTTCGGCCAGAGCAGAAACTGGCAACGGTAGAAAAATATCAATCCCGGGGCGCGTTTGTCGGGATGGTTGGCGACGGAATTAACGATGCGCCGGCTTTGGCAAAAGCCGATATTGGGATTGCCATTGGGAGTGGTACTGATGTGGCCAAAGAAACCGGTGACCTGATTCTGGTAAGTGGTGATATGCGAGATATTGAACGGGGTATTCGTCTGGGACGGCGGACCCTGTTCAAAATCAAACAAAATCTGTTCTGGGCTTTTTTCTACAACATTCTCGGCATTCCGCTTGCTGCCGGATTACTCTATCCCTGGTTCGGTATTTATCTCGAACCTGAATATGCCGGATTGGCGATGGCTTTTTCCAGCGTATCGGTCGTCAGCAACAGTTTGCTGTTGCGGCGCATCCGGCAACAATTGTAGCTTGTAGTGATGAAATCAACCGGTCTCATTAGCTGTCGATTCTCTCTGGAGGGGTCAAATGGCTGAAGTTGGTGATGAAAAACAGACAGCAGAATCTGCTTGCTGCTCCGGGGAAATTGTTGGGCAATTGCTTGATGGGGTCCGGGGCAAAGGGCGCATTCTGATTGTGACGCATGATAATCCTGACCCTGACGCTCTGGCGGCGGCTGTCGCCTTGCGGCATTTGTTGTTGGTGGAGACCGGTGAAAAAGCCGTGGTTGCTTTTGGGGGGGTGATCGGCCGGAGTGAAAATCGTTTGATGGTTGATGCTCTTGAGCTGGAGCTGGTTCCGATTGCCGAGCTCGACTTCGACGATTTTGCCGTTATTTGTATGGTTGATACCCAGCCGGGGACCGGAAACAATTCCTATCCCGAAGATCGTCCCCTGCATCTGTTGATTGATCATCATCCGCAACGGCAGGATTATGCCGATATTGACTGGGTTGACGTTCGCCCTGAATATGGAGCGTCGGCAACGATTCTGTTTGAATATTTGCGAGCCCGGGATATCTACCTCGGTACCCGTCTGGCGACCTGTCTGTTTTATGCGATCAAATCTGAAACTCAGGATTTGGGTCGAGAGTGGTCAAAGGCTGATCGGGACGCTTATCTGCATCTGCTTCCGCTGGCGAATAATCAAATCCTGTATCGTCTGAGCCATCCACCAGTCCCGAATGATTACTATTCAACCTTTCATCGCGCCATCGATAATGCAACGGTCTATGGCAAGGTTCTGGTGTTCAACCTCTTTCAGATCGACAATCCGGATCTGGTTGCTGAACTGGCAGATTTTCTTCTCCGTCAGGAACAGGTCGAATATGTTATGGGACTGGGCTGGTACGAAGGGGATGAGCTGATCTCGGTTCGTACGACCGACCCTTCAGCCCGGTTGGGATCAGTCATTCGAGAAATGCTCGACGGTATGGGAACTGCGGGCGGGCATGGCATGATGGCCGGGGGGCAGATTCGTATGGTTGATGAGGATAAAGGGTCGCAGAAAGAACTGGAACGACTGCTGACACGTCGCTATATCAAGATTCTTGGTCAGCAGACCGAACCAGGTGTTCCACTGCTTGGAAACGGTGATTGACCCGCGTGAAATTGACAGTTGTTGAGAATCCGCGGTATAAGGCGAAGCTGTTTTTGTCTTGTTAGGTTCGACCTATTCATGGGGTTCAGGTGTCATGTCCAAACTGCTTTACAGTCTGCTGTTGGTTCTGGTCCTGTCAACGTTGGGATTTGCCGCCGTTGAACTTGCCCCCAAGGGAAAACCTCCCCTGCGGTTGAATGATGTCTACCTGTTGCAGGGCCTCCCTTATGTTGCGGTTGATGACATGCTGGATGCGGTGTCTTTACGCGGACACTGGGACTCGGTAAAGCATGTTTATCGTATTCGTACTGCTCGTGGTTGGGCAGAGTTGAGCCCTGGACGACAAAGCCTCAAAATTGGCAAACTCTTTTTTCCGCTCCAGGAAAAGCCCCGTTTTATCGATGGTCGTTTGCGAGTTTCTGAAAACTTTCTTCTAAGCCAGCTGCCCCTGTTGATTGATCGACCGGTCTACTACCGCAACCTGAACCCGGTCAGAGCTGAACAGGGAGGAGATGACAGTACCCTGGACCGACTCTTTTCCTTCTTGTTGCGAAAAAAACATATGGTAACCGGTCCCAAGCTGCGAGCGGTAGCGATTGATGCCGGGCATGGCGGACTGGATACCGGGGTCATTGCTGCTGATGGCTACAAGGAAAAACAGGTAACACTCGATCTGGCAAAAGATCTGAGTAAAATTCTTAAAATGAATCTTGGTATTCCGATCTACCTGAGTCGGGACGATGATTATGAATTGACTCCCGAACAACGGATTAAACCGGTTACTCACGATGATGTCGATGCCTGGTTGCTGCTGCATGCCGAGGGGAGTTTTTCAGTCGATGCCAAGGGTGTTGCTCTTTTTGTGCGAAGTCACGATGACAAGATGACCGAGACGCGCAAGGATGCCAGCCGCCAACTGGCCGAAGAACTGGCACAGGCCCTGACCGAGAACAGTGTTCCGGTTGTCGGTATTTTCAGTTCACCGTTGATTCAGTTGGGGCAGGGGGACTTGCCGACAGTTCTGGTCGAACTCGGGTACCTGACAAATCCGGAAGATTTACAACGATTGCGCAGTGCCGATGGCCAACAACAACTCGCCCAGGCACTTTATCGAGGGCTTAAAAACTTTGCCATGAAAAGAAAGAAGAACTGATGTCTGAAATTGTTCGTTCTGAAAACCGTTCGCTGGACTCGTTGCGAGAAGTCAGCTTTGACCGTCATTTTACCCGTTATGCCGAAGGTTCGGTACTGGTCAGTTTTGGCGAAACAAAAGTCCTGTGTAATGCCAGTGTTGAAGAGAGAGTTCCTCCTTTCATGCGGGGCCAGGGAAAAGGTTGGGTGACCGCCGAGTACAGTATGCTCCCACGTGCAACCCACACGCGTTCGATGCGTGAAGCGGCCAAGGGCAAGGTTTCCGGCCGAACCCAGGAGATTCAGCGTCTGATTGGACGGTCATTAAGGGCGATTACCGATCTTGATGCTTTGGGAGAAATAACCATTCAGATCGATTGCGATGTTCTGCAGGCCGATGGGGGAACACGGACAGCATCAATTACCGGAGCATATGTGGCCCTGCATGATGCGCTGAGTGGCCTGGTAGCTGCGGGAAAACTGGCCACATTGCCACTTCTCGATTCTGTCGCGGCCATCAGTGTTGGCATTGTGGCAGGACAGGCTCTGCTTGACCTGGACTATGGTGAAGATTCGACCGCAGACGTTGATATGAATTATGTCATTACCGGTCGGGGAGAGTTTGTTGAGGTCCAGGGGACAGCAGAAGAAAAGCCTTTTACCCTTCAGCAGATGGATGATATGCGTCTTTTGGCCCTGAAGGGGTGTCGTCAGTTGACCGGTTTGCAGCAGCAGGTTCTGGAAGCAAAATGAATCTGCTGGTCGCGACCCGAAACGCAGGCAAACTGCGAGAAATCCGCAGTCTGTTCGCGGGAAAAGAGATAGTAATCACCGGGTTGACAGAGAGAGACGATCTGCCCGAAGTGATAGAAGATGGTGACAGTTTTACCGCGAATGCTCGCAAAAAAGCTCTTGAGATTGCAGCCAGTGCAGCTTGCCTGACCCTGGCGGATGACAGTGGTCTGGTCGTCCCCGCGCTTGATGGAGCTCCAGGAATCTTTTCGGCCCGCTATGCTGGAGCCGATGCGACTGATCAACAGAATAACCAGCGTCTGATTGGCGAATTGCTTTCACTTGCCCCGGAACAACGCCAGGCGTATTTCTGTTGTGTCATGGCACTTGCTGACCCACAGGGGCGGTGCCGGACTTTTGAAGGTCGCTTGTGGGGCCAGTTGATTACTGAGTTTCGTGGCGATCAGGGTTTTGGTTATGATCCCCTGTTTCTGATTCCTGAATATGGAAAAACCCTGGCAGAGCTATCGCTGGAGACCAAAAACCGGATCAGTCATCGTGGTCAGGCTCTGGCTCAGGTGCTGGAACTTTTTGAGAAGACGGATCCGTTTCAACTTTAAGCTGTTTTCTGTGCGTATGACCTGGGCAGTCGATCCTGGCAAAACTTGACAGCATCCAGGGCTGGTGCTAAAACAGCGCGTCAATTTAACCCCGAATAGCGGAACACTGAGGAGATAATCATGGCAGTAGAAAAAACTTTTGCGATCATCAAGCCCGATGCTTTTGCCGCAGGTTATGCCGGTAAGATTCTTGCCCGGATTTATGCTGAAGGCTTCAAGGTTGTCGGTTTGAAAAAACTCTACATGAGCAAAGTCGAGGCCGAGGGTTTCTACGCGGTTCATGCCGAGAGACCTTTTTTTGGTGAACTGACCGATTTTATGAGCAGTGGTCCTTGTATCGTCATGGCCCTTGAGGCAGAAGGTGCCATCGCTAAATGGCGCGACCTGATGGGAGCCACCAACCCGGCTGATGCCGCTGAGGGTACCTTGCGCAAAGAGTTTGGTGCTTCAATTGGTGAAAATGCCACCCATGGTTCCGATGCCCCCGAAACAGCTGCATTCGAGCTGGGATACTTCTTCAATGGTCTGGAACTGCTTGGTTAACTCTGCCAGACTTTATATCGGATAAACACAAAGAGGTCGGGATATTCCCGACCTCTTTGTGTTTGTTTCTCGCCGGCTCAGATTGGTCCCTGGACTGTTACCCCTTCATGTGGTTAACAATCCAAAAACATTGAAAATTATACATTTTCAGGCTATTATCATGATTCTTTCATTCGCCTGAAATCCAAACCCGTGAGTTTGTCTTTATCCTGCACGACTCACGAATTCGGGATAAAAAACTGCATGGGTTCAAACCAGCTGATCGACATTAAAAATCTGACTTTTCCTGAGTTGACTTTACAACTTACCGGCATGGGAAAAGAGGCCTTTCGTGCACGTCAGATTGTCAAATGGGTTTATGCCCGCAGGGTGACCTCTTTTGACGAGATGACAGATCTCTCCAAAACATTGCGCGATGAGCTGAAGTCGCGCTTTTTGATTTCGGACTGGAAACCTGAGGTTGTCGAAACCTCTACGGACGGAACGCGTAAATATCTTTACCGACTCAATGATCAGGAAACAGTTGAAGCGGTACGTATTCCGATGGATGGTGGAAAGGACACCCTGTGCATTTCGACTCAGGTCGGGTGCGCGATGCAATGTCAGTTTTGTTTAACCGGGACTTTTGGTTTGACGCGCAACCTTGACCCGTCCGAGATTGTCAATCAGGTCTGTGCTTCACTCAAGGACGGCCCCTTGCACAATATCGTTCTGATGGGGATGGGTGAGCCTTTGCACAATCTGGACAATGTGGTGAAGGCTCTGGATATTCTGTATCTGGATGATGGCTGTGGTTATGGGGCCAGACGGGTAACCTTGTCAACCTCAGGCTTGGTGCCCCAGATGTACGAACTGGCAAAAAGAGTCAAGGTCGGGCTGGCCGTTTCACTGAATGCAACCACTGATGAGTTGCGTGACACCCTGATGCCAATCAACAAGAAATATCCTCTTGCCGAGCTGTTGAAGGCCTGTCGCGAGATTCCACTTGAGCCGCGTCAGCGGATTACTTTTGAATATATTTTAATCGGCGGTATCAATGACACCCGGGCCGACGCCAAACGTCTGGTTAAATTGCTTCATGGTTTACGCGCCAAAGTCAACCTGATTCTGTTCAACGAACACCCGGGGTCAGCTTTTAAACGGCCCTCTGCCCGGGCGGTAGATGAATTTCAGCGCTACCTGCTCGACCGGAATATCGTCGCAATTCGTCGGGCGAGCAAGGGCCAGGATATTTCAGCGGCCTGTGGGCAGTTGAAAGGCAAACTTGAAAAACAGACGGGTTGAATCTCTAGGGGTTCAATTCCCCGCAGCTTGCTGCGATTATACTCGCATGAGCGAGTATATACATAAGAGTCATAATGTAACCGTTTTGCTGTATCACTTGGTTTTTCCAGCAAAGTATCGTCGAGCCATATTTGACGACACGGTTGAAAAAGAATTTCGAGACGTATGCTTAGCAATTGAGCAACGATATGAAATCAAATTTTTGGAAATCGGTACGGATAGAGACCATATCCATCTTCTGGTGCAGTCGGTACCGCGCTACAGCGTTACTAAACTTGTGACGATCATCAAAAGTCTGACAGCGCGTGAGATATTCAAGCGTTGCCCTCAGGTAAAAAAGCAGTTATGGGGCGGCGAATTATGGACTGATGGGTATTTCGCTAGTACCGTCGGTCGCCATGGGAATGAGGGCACGGTCAAAAGTTACGTTCAGGGTCAAGGTCAACAAGAGTACAAAGTGTTGCACCGTGACGATCAGTTGGAACTATTCTGATACCCCGCTGCTTGCGGCGGGGTAGTTCATTTGATCAGAGAAGATAAACTTTTTTGTGCTGAATTCAGATCAGGGAGAAAGTGATATGTCGCAACCGGTTATCGGCGTTATTGGAGGCAGTGGTCTTTACGAGATTGACGGACTGAGTGAGATTGAGGAGATTTCACTCGACACCCCGTTCGGGGCTCCTTCTGATGCTTTTGTTACAGGGGTTCTCGATGGAGCGAAAATGGTTTTTTTACCCCGGCATGGCAGGGGACACCGGATTCTTCCTTCGGAGGTAAACTACCGGGCCAATATTTATGGAATGAAAACTCTTGGTGCCCAGCAAATCATTTCAGTTTCGGCTGTTGGCAGCATGAAAGAAGAAATCGTTCCAGGTCATATTGTCATTCCTGATCAGTTCTTCGACCGAACCCAGGGAAAACGCGCTTCAACCTTTTTTGGCCAGGGGATTGTTGGCCATGTCCAGTTTGCAGATCCGGTCTGTCCGGTTCTTTCCCGGCACCTGGCATCAGCGGCGGGAAGTGTCGGTGCAACCGTTCATTCTGGCGGAACCTATCTGTGTATTGAAGGACCCAATTTTTCAACCCGGGCCGAATCAAATATCTACCGCAGCTGGGGCGTCGACATCATTGGCATGACCAATATTCCTGAAGCGCGTCTGGCGCGTGAGGCTGAAATCTGCTACGGCACGGTTGCTTTGGCCACAGATTATGATTGCTGGCATGAAGGGCACGAGGATGTTTCGGTTGAGGCTGTCATTGCCATTATTCAGCAGAATGTCAGTACCGCACGTCAGATTATTCGTCAGGCGGTTCAACAGATCACTTCCGCCGAAAAAACACAAACTTGCGGCTGTGGTGAATCTCTGAAGTATGCCATCATGACCAGCCCGGAAGTGATCCCGGAGCAAACAGGTAAAGATCTGCAGCCTTTGATTGGCCATTATCTGAATACAGGAGAGAACGCATGAGTTTGTTGGTTGTCGGAAGTGTTGCCCTTGATTCTGTCGCAACACCCTTTGGAAAAGTTGACGATGCCCTCGGCGGTTCTGCCTGCTATTTTTCGACCTCAGCCAGTTTTTTCAGTGATGTTCAGTTGGTGGCGGTTATTGGCGATCATTTTCCAGAAGAGCATGTTGATTTTCTTGCAGGAAGAAATATCAATCTTGACGGTCTGCAACGCAGTCCTGGCAAAACCTTTCGCTGGGAAGGTCGCTATGAGTATGATCTGAACGAGGCCCAGACACTGGACACCCGGCTGAACGTTTTTGAGCAGTTCCGGCCGCAATTATCTGAAACTCACCGTGAGGCAGAGTATGTTTTTCTGGCCAATATCGATCCCGAACTTCAGTTTGAGGTCTTGAATCAGGTCAAAAAGCCCCAGCTGGTTGCTTGTGATACCATGAATTTCTGGATAGGGGGCAAGCGGGATGCCCTTATCCGGACTCTTGCTCATGTCGATATTCTGATTATCAATGAAGCCGAAGTTCGTCAGTTGGCGGATGAGCCGAATTTGATCAAAGCGGCAGAGGTTGTTCGAGGTTTCGGGCCAAGAATCCTGGCTGTCAAACGGGGTGAATACGGGGTTTTGATGTTTTCCGAGCATTCGGTGTTTGCGGCCCCGGCGTATCCTCTCGAATCGGTTTTCGATCCCACTGGTGCAGGGGATACTTTTGCCGGTGGTTTTTTTGGATACCTGGCAGCCACACGTAACCTTGATGACGCCAGTTTGCGACGTGCAACAATCTTCGGTACAGTTATGGCGTCATTCACGGTTGAAAAATTCAGCCTGGAGAGACTGAAAACGCTTAATCACTCAGAGATTGAAGATCGTTATAAGCACCTTCAGGCAATGACCACCTTTTCATTGCCTGAATAAATCCGCTTAACTGGAGACACTGAAATGTTCGTGTTGCAGAAACAGCTTTCGGTTATGAACCTTCCGAGCAGTCGGGTGGCGAAGATTTATCGTTCAGGAACCGATGTCCAGCTTGCATTGCCGGACCTGCCAACACAAATGGCCAGTGCCTATCTGGTCATGCTGCAGGGGGCCGGCAAGGTGCAGGTACTGGTCGGGTTGTACCTGGCAGAGAGTTGCCGGAGCATTTTCTATTTATCCGATGTGGGGGAAGTTGCGGCTGACCAGGCTGACCAGGAGCTGGAAGCCGGGTTGGACTTTGCCGAGTCGATGGGGTTCGTCCTCGATGACATCGAGTTTGATCGTTTGCCTGAAGACGAACAGGAAGCCTATTGGAAAGGGTTGCCGATCTGTCGCCGTCAGACTCGTCAAACTGCCCCGGTCGCTCCCGCTGATGACAGGCCACAGCATGTCGAGGAGCAGGCAGAGAACGACAGCAAGACGGTTGTTGTTTCTCCCGCACCCGAGCGAGAAGAGCCTGCTGCTGTTGTTGAAGCCGCGCCGGAAAAAGCACAAACCCGAACCAGAACAGATTCCGAGGGGACAGATAAGGTCGATATAGAATCTAAACGCCAGGTATTCAAAGAGCTTTTGGGCCGTTTCCTGGCGTCTTTGTAATGTGCAGTCTCTCCATAGGTCGTTCATGGATTTGGCTTGAGATCCCCATTGTCAGTGGAGGAATACCAATGTTAAACAGGGCTTTGATTGCTGTCCTGCTCACACTTCTTCTAGGAGCCTGTGTCAGTACTGATATTGAACCAAAAGCACGCCCACACTACACTCTTGGTTTGTCCCATCTCCAAAGTGGTAATCCGACATTTGCGTTAAAAGAATTTCTCAAGGCCGTTCAGGATGACCCGGATGATCCCGAAGTACGCGCAGGACTGGCGCGTGCCTATCAGGCCAAAAAAGCCTATCTGTTATCAGAGCAGCAATACAAAAAGGCGTTGGAACTGTCTGATAACGACCCGAAGTACCAGAATAATCTGGCCGCTTTGTATATTTCGATGGAGCGCTGGGACCAGGCGATAGAATATTTCAGCAAGGCTGCTGATAACCTGCTGTTCATGCGTCCAGAACTGGCCCTGATGGGTAAGGGCTACGCCTATTATCGCAAAGGGGACTACCCTGCGGCATTGCAGGCCTACCGGGATGCCGAGACCATTGCACCACGATTGGCCTCATTACATTTTCATGTCGGCGAAACCTATGCCGCATTGGGCCGGATGGATCTGGCCAAAGCCGCGTACAATAAGGCAATCTTTTTTGCACCTGCCTACGCCGAGGCTCGTTATCAGCTGGCAATTCTACTGCTCAAGGAAAACCAACTTGACGCGGCAAAAGAGCAGTTAAAGAAAATTGTGGAACAAAGCACACTTTCCGATTGGGGGCTTAAAGCGGCGGACTTTCTTAAAACATTGAAATAGACTGGCGGAAAAAACTGGACAATAGTCCGAAAGTGAATATTCTCTAAGTAAGCTGTGGTTCCTGTTGTCTGACAGCCTCTGGCTTGTCTTCTCTTGTGGATTGATGCACGTCATGATTATTCAGTGTCCCGAATGTTCCGCTCGTTATCGAATCAAGGAAATGTCTCCGGGACATCCAGGTGCTCATCTCAACTGTCCCAAGTGCCATCGATACTTCTCAATTATTGCACCAAATTCAAAAGGCGAACCTCCGACCATCAAGCCGGGACCAAAGGTGTTGATCGTCGATGATGCACGTTTTTTCCGTGAGATGCTGGTTGATCTTTTGCAGCCTTTGAATCTCAATTTATTTTTGGCTGAGACCGCCGCGAGTGCTCTCGAGCAGTTGCAGACCGAAAATCCGGATCTGGTTATGCTCGATCTGAATCTGCCAGATCAAAATGGTCTCGAAGTGATCGCCCGGATACGTGCAGATGACAGATTCAAAGCGATAAAAATTTTAGCCATGAGCGGTGTTTACCGGCGCGAGGATGATGCAATGGACGCAATCCGTACCGGAGCTGATGCCTTTATCAACAAGTCATTTCGCCCTGATGATCTGCGAAATAAAATCGAGAAACTACTGGATTGATGCAACCGGAAGAGACTCTGCAACCTGTGCTGCACTTGCTTCGCCAGCGATGTCAGGGATTCGCACCGGACATTGCACTGATCCTTGGGTCCGGCTTGGGGCATCTTGGTGAGCTTTTGCAGAACAGAACGTGCATTTCCTATTCTGAAATAGCGGCATTTCCACAATTATCCGTTGCAGGTCACCGGTCTGAACTGGTCGTTGGCGATCTTTTTGGTCGCCAGGTGATGTTGTTTTGTGGACGTTTTCACGTCTATCAGGGTTTGACCCCCCTGCAGACAACCCTGCCGGTACGGTTGGCCGCCAGTGCCGGATGTAAAAAAATCATTCTCAGTTGTGCGGTCGGTGGTATTGCCGACCATCTGCAGGCGGGTGACTATCTTCTGATCAGAGATCACCTCAACTTTACCGGCCTCAATCCTTTGCAGGGTCTTTCTCCGCCAACATTTATCGACCTTCACAATTGCTACTGTTGTGATTCTTTTTCAGTACTGCAAGCTGAAGCTCACAAGGCAAACCGTCAACTCTATCCGGGAACTCTGGCCTATATGAGTGGTCCGAGTTATGAAACTCCGGCTGAGATCGCGGCGTTGCGCGCCATGGGGGCCACAGCGGTCAGCATGTCAACAATTCCTGAAGCGATTATGGCTCGTGCGTTGGGAATGCAGGTTGCCGCTTTGGCACTGGTCACCAATAAGGCCGGTGGCAGCCCTGATGATAGCCTTTCACACCAGGATGTGCTGGCCTGCTCCACGGCGGCGACAGAATCTTTTCAACAATTGGCAGCGACGCTTATCAAGGAACTGACCTCCAGAGATTAATCCCATTTTTATAATTAAAATTTCAGTAAAAACAATATGTTAAAGATCTTTTCAGAGGCTTGACAGCCTCTGAATGCATGTTAGACTTTCTGCACTTCACCGCAACCTGGAGGGCAGTTTGGGGCAATTGATGAAAAAGATACTGATTGTTGATGATGAAGAGAATGCACGTATTGGTCTGAGTAAATTGCTCAGTCAGGAAGGGTACCAGGTCAACGCTGTTGCCAATGGTCACGAAGCCTTGAGTTATCTTGGCCATGAGCAGGTTAGTTTGGTGATAACCGACATCAACATGCCAGAGATGGACGGTTTGGTTTTTCTACGAGAGTTGAATCGTGAATACCCGAGTACCGACGTCATTATGATTACGGCATATGGTGGGGTCGAATCCTATCTTGAAGCAATGAATCTTGGAGCCTTTGAATATCTGAACAAACCGATAAAGCTTGATGAACTGAAATCGGTCATGAATAAAATTTTTCATAGCCGAAATTGTGCCTGAATCTCAGGTGGGGAGAAAGGAACAAACGATGAAAAAACTGGATACCATTCTGGTCGCCATCGATTTTTCCGACAGTTCGGACAAGGCTTTTCAAACCGCTCTTTTTATGGCTCAGAAGTTTTCGGCAAGGCTTGTGCTGGTGCATATTATCAATGAGCCAATTGATTTGCGGGGGTTCTACGTTCCGCATATCTCGTTCGATAAGCTTGAAGAAGAAATTACTGCTGGTGCCGAAAAAATGATGGAGCAATTTTGCCGCCAGCATTTTTCCGGGTTCGACAATTATGAATATTTGATTCAGCCGGGGATCCCTTACCAGGAAATTATTTCGGTGGCGCAGGACAAAAGCGCTGACATGATTGTGTTGGGTACCCACGGACGTACCGGTCTGGATCATGTGCTGTTCGGCAGTACTGCAGAGAAGGTTGTGCGAAAATCGACCCTGCCGGTTTTGACGGTGCGTTTGAACGGTGAGTAATCTTTGCCTCAGGCATTTGCCTGAGTTTTGGCAAGGACAGCGATATTGCTGTCCTTTTTTAATGGAAGAGCATCTTGTCATGGTATCTTTTCTCGGGCTATTCTCAGACGATCAATTTAAAAATCGGGGTGATAGATGTTGAAGGAACGCACCAGCCAGTTTGCTGGAGAAAAAGTTCTGGTTGTTGACGATGAGGAGGTTATTGTCGAGTTGACAGCCTTGTTGTTACGTGGTCGGGGTTTTGAAGTATTGACGGCGTACAACGGCGAAGAATGTTTGTCGGTCGTCGAGAAAGAACAGCCCGCGTTGGTGTTGCTCGATTATATGATGCCGGTAATGGATGGTGAAACGGCACTGAAAAAAATTATCCAGCGTTATCCCGATACCTACGTCATTATGTTTACCGGTAAGGGAAGCGAAGAAGTTGCCGTTCGTTTGATGAAGGCCGGGGCAGCTGATTACCTGCAAAAACCTTTTGTAAACAGCAGTCTGCTTGAGCGAATTGATACCGTTTTACAGATTCGGCTGGTCGAGTTGGCCAACCGTGAACTGATGCGGGAAAAGGATCTGTTACAACGTGAAATCGAAGCCTGGAATACACATCTTGAACGGCGGGTAGAAGAAAAATCCCAGGAGCTGGAACTGGCTCACCGTGAAATTCTGCAGGCTGAAAAATTGGCTGCGCTTGGTCATATCAGTGCCGGGATGGCCCATGAAATTCGTAATCCTTTGAACGCGATCAATCTTTTTGCCCAGATTCTTTCTGGAGCCTATGCGGATGACCCTGAAAACAGTGTGTATATCAAAAAGATAAGCGAAGAGGTCGAGCGAATTGATGAGATTCTGGTCAAGATGCTTGCTGCCAGTCGAGGCACCGCAGCTCCTCGCAGCGCTGTCAGCCTTGATTTGGTTGCCAAAAAAGTCTTGGCAAACTCGGAGGTACAAAGTCGTTCACAGCAGGTTGAGGTGGATTTCGTTGTTGAAGGTGAAATTCCGGCAATTGTTGCCGATCCGACAGAAGTTGAACAGATTTTTACCAACCTTGTGACCAATGCGCTCTTTGAAATGCGTAATGGAGGACGCCTTGGTGTGCACCTGACTCCAGAGGAAGAATATATTCGTATCGAAATATCGGATACAGGACGCGGTATTCCTCAAGAACATTTGAGCCAGGTTTTTGATCCTTTTTTTACCACCAAAGAAAAAGGAACCGGTTTCGGTTTGTCGGTTGTTTTACGGATCGTTCGTGGTTATGGTGGCCTGATAAAGGTTGAAAGTGAGGTTGGACGTGGAACGACATTTATTGTCAGACTTCCGGTCGGTGAGGCCGTTACCAAGTAACCGATGACGCTACGTTTACGTGATATCAAGCTCAGGCTCGATGAAAACGAGTCTCTGTTGCCAGAGCGTGTTGCGCAACAGCTTGGGCTGGGTGTTGCTGATATTCTGCATTTGAAACTGGTTCGTAAAGGGATCGACGCACGACGCAAGTCTGCTATTCTCAAAGTCTATACGGTTGAATTTGATGTTGCCGCAGAGCAAGAATTAATTGAACGTCAGGCTGCCAATCGCTGCCTGAGCCTTGTTCCACCCCCTCAAACCTTTACTCCCGTTGTTTGTAAAAAGCGATCCCGCGTTATTGTTGTCGGGATGGGGCCCGCCGGTCTTTTTGCGGCATTGACTTTAAAAGCCGGTGGTGCCGATGTCTTGCTGGTTGAACGGGGAGAACCGGTCGCAAAACGCCTGCAGGACGTACAGGCCTTCTGGCAGGGTGGACCCTTGAACCCGCAAAGCAATATCCAGTTTGGTGAAGGAGGAGCCGGAACATTCTCAGATGGCAAACTGACAACCCGAATCAATCATCCCCTGGTTCACCATGTTTTGCGGCGTCTGGTCGATTTTGGCGCTCCGGCAGAAATATGCTGGCAGGCCAAACCGCACATCGGTTCTGACCGCTTGCGTCGTGTTCTGGTCAAGATCCGCAAGCAGTTGCAGGATGATGGTGTCGAAATCCGTTTTTCCACCTGCCTGACTGGTCTGGAACACCGTCAGGGAAAACTGTATGGAGCAATTCTGGATGGCAGTCAGCCGGAGCCTTGTGATAGTCTGGTGCTGGCTGTCGGCCACAGCGCACGCGACACTTACCGGATGTTGCAGGCCCAGGGGATTTCTCTGCAGAGCAAGGCCTTTGCCATTGGTTTGCGGGTTGAACACCCCCTGGATCAGATCAATCGCATTCAGTACGGTATTGAAAACCACCCTCAGCTTGGGGCCGCAGATTATGCACTGAGTTGGCAGGATAAAGAAGCCGGGCGCGGTATTTACTCCTTCTGTATGTGTCCGGGTGGTGTGATTGTCAATGCGTCCTCCGAGATCGGAGGGACTGTTGTCAACGGAATGAGTAATTTCAATCGTGATGCAGCCTGGTCCAACAGTGCCCTGGTGGTTTCGGTCGGACGAGATGATTTCTCTGCTGATCCTTTAGGTGGAGTGACCTTTCAGCGCCAGTGGGAAGAACGAGCTTTTCAGGCAGCAGGTTCGACAGGGGCCGCTCCCGGACAACCGCTGCTCGGTTTTTTGTATGGGACCAGTGGCGATTTAAAGACAAGTTGTCAACCTGCTGCGGTTCTGGCAGACTTGGCTACCGTTCTTCCACCGCAGGTAACCGCTTCACTGCGCCGGGCCCTGCCGCAATTTGATCGCCGGATGCGTGGTTTTATCGGACCTGAGGCGATGCTGGTTGGCGTAGAGACCCGCACCAGCGCACCTCTTCGTATACTGCGTGGAGACGATGGATGCTCGATCAGCCTGCCGGGCCTTTTTCCCAGCGGGGAGGGGGCAGGGTACGCTGGTGGAATCATGAGCGCAGCAATAGACGGGATTAAAAGTGCAAACCAGGCGTTGCACTACTTGAATCGGAATCCGTGAATTATTTACGGGTTTTGCTCAACTCACAGGGACATGAAAAGACTTTTGAAACAGATTTATGTTAATCAGATCGGCGAACGCGACCCGGTCGAAGATATTTTTCTGGTACGTGATCGTACCCAGGCGATGGCCCGCAACGGCAAACCCTATATGACCCTGAAGTTGATGGATCGCAGTGGCGAGATTGAAGCTCGTGTCTGGGAACGTGTCGATGAACTGGCCCGTCTCTTTGACAAGAATGATTTTATTTATGTCAGTGGACGAGGCAATTTGTATATGGGCAAGATGCAGCTGGTCGTGCAGCAACTGCGCAAGGTCAATGAAGAGGATGTCGATCTTGCCGATTTTCTTCCGGTGTCAAAACGTCCTGTCGCTGAAATGCGTGCTGAACTTGATCAGCTTCTCGCGTCATTGACCGATGGACCGATCGCTCAGTTGCTAAGAGCGTTTTTTATGGATGAAGATTTTTTCCGCCGTTATAGTCGGGCTCCGGCTGCCAAGGGAATGCACCATGTTTTTATCGGTGGTCTGCTTGAGCATTCACTGGCAGTTGCCGCCCTGGCTTGCGATGTCGCCCAACGCTATGCGCAGGTAGATCGAGACCTGCTGATTGCCGGGGCCTTGCTGCATGATGTCGGAAAAATTGCCGAACTCAGCTATGAACGTTCTTTCGATTATACCGATGAAGGCAAACTTGTTGGCCATATCGTCATGGGGGTTGAAATGATCGAAGAGCGATCACGGACAATCCCCGATTTTCCTCGTCAGAAATTGATGCTTCTCAAGCATCTGCTTCTTTCCCATCATGGCCAGTACGAATATGGCTCGCCCAAACGTCCCAAGGTGCTGGAGGCGGTTATCCTTAATTTTATTGACGATCTGGATTCGAAAATTAACGGAATTCAGACCCATATTGAAAAGGAACCGGCTCGTGAGGGAGACTGGACCAGTTACCACAGACTCTATGATCGCTATTTTTACGCCCCGCAGGAGTCAGACGCCGAGGTTGCTCTGTCTGCTCCGCCTGTTACGTCAGAGCCAAAAGAGCCACTCAAAGCACGACGTTCGCGCAATGAGCCTCTCGGATTTACCCTGGGCGAACAACTGACAGGTCAAAACCTCAGTCTTTTTCAAAATGAGACTGACAAAGAAAAACCGCAGCAATAAGAGAACTTGCTCTGAACCTTGTCATTAAGGAAGGAACATATAGATGATTGTCGAAGTGATTCCCGTTGGACCATTGCAGGTCAATTGTATCGTTCTGGGCTGTACATCCAGCCGCAAGGCAGCAGTGATTGATCCCGGGGCCGATCTTGAAAAAATTGAGGCGGTATTAAAAAAACATGATCTGACGGTTGAATTGATTTTGAACACCCACGGACATTTTGATCATATCGGCGCCAATGCTGCTCTTAAAAGAATGACGGATGCTCCTTTGCTGATTCATCGGGGTGACATTAATTTGTTGAAACTGGCCGGTGCCCAGGCCGCTGCTTATGGTGTCTCAGCAGAAGATTCGCCCTTGCCCGATACCGAACTGCAAGGAGATGAAACCCTCAAGTTTGGGGAACAGACCCTCGAGGTCCTGCATACTCCCGGGCATTCACCTGGTTGTGTCTGTTTTTATCGAGAGGGATTACTGGTTTCAGGAGATACTCTTTTTGCCGGATCTGTGGGACGGACCGATTTGCCCGGTGGTAACCATCAGCAACTGTTGCAGAGCATTCAGCAGAGTCTTGCCGGTCTTCCCCCGCAAACCAGAGTCTTGCCCGGCCATGGTCCTTTGAGTACGATTGAACAAGAGTTGCAGTATAATCCATTTCTGGCGGGATAAAAGATGCCTGAGCTACAAGGAAAAACGGTTGTTCTGGGGGTCAGCGGTGGGATCGCCGTTTATAAAGCCGTTGAACTGTTGCGTCTGCTGGTCAAAGCCCAGGCCGAGGTTCATGTCGTGATGACGCGCAATGCGTGTGAGTTTGTCACCCCATTGACGTTTCAAACCCTCTCGCGCAATCCGGTCCACACGGCAATGTTTGATCTCTATCAGGAACAGGAGATCGGCCATATTTCACTGGCCGAACGTGCTGATCTGTTTCTGGTGGCACCTGCAACGGCCAATCTGGTCGGAAAACTGGCCAATGGTCTGGCGGATGATCTGCTCTCGACCAGTTTGATGGCAACCAGGGCTCCGGTGTTGCTCTGTCCGGCAATGAATACCAACATGTTTGAAAGTCCGGGGTATCAGCGCAACCAGAAGCAATTGCTTGCCGATGGCTATCATATCATTGATCCGGTCAGTGGTGATCTGGCATGTGGATGGCAGGGCAAGGGCAAACTTCCTGATCCCGAACAGATCTTCGAGGCGGCGTGCCAACTGCTGGCCGATGATGATCTGAAGGCTGTTCGCGTTCTGGTCACTGCCGGTCCGACGCGGGAGGAGATCGACCCGGTCCGTTATCTGAGCAATCATTCTTCTGGAAAAATGGGTTATGCGATTGCCAGGGCTGCTGCTGCGCGGGGGGCCGAGGTCACATTGATTTCCGGTCCGGTTGCACTTTGTGAACCCGCAGGGGTCAAAACCCTGCAGGTTGAAACGGCGCAACAGATGCAGCAGTAACTTGATCGGCATTTTGCCGATTGTGATGTGGTGATCAAGGCGGCTGCGGTGGCTGATTATCGACCGGCTCACAAGTCTGAGCAGAAGATCAAAAAAAAGGATGAGACACTTTGCCTGCAACTGGAAAAAAATCCGGATTTGCTGGCTGAACTGGGACGCCGAAAAAAGCAGCAGATTCTGGTCGGTTTTGCTGCTGAAACAGAAAATCTGCTGGCCAATGCCGAGGCCAAGTTACAAAACAAAAATCTCGATTTGATCATCGCCAATGATGTGACGGCTGAAGGGGCCGGTTTCGGCAGCGAAACCAATCTGGTGCGGCTTCTTTTTGCGGATGGCCATCAAGAAGAACTGCCTCTGCTGAGCAAGGATGAAGTGGCCTTCCGTCTGCTTGACCAGATTGTGAAGTTGCTCGAAAAGAGAAGGGCCTAAACCTGAATCAGCAAGTCAAGCAGACTGTCCGGGTCGGTAATGCCGACGCGAAAGCGTTGCCTGAGGTCGCCCAGGATAATTTCAGCATCTTCCTGATGTAGCTTGCCATCAAGCCACAGCAGATTCAGATTTTTGCGAATCAGTTTGGCTGCGGTCAAAGCCCGTTCGCCTGTTGGGTCTGCCTGCCAGAAGGGACTGTTTTCGTTGGCCATAATCCCTTCGACAGCGGTGTAGGCCAGGTCGACGTATTCATTCTGGTCGGCTGCGGTAAATTCCCATTTTGATCGTTGCGAAACATTGTTCAACAATTTTTGCCACTGTTGCAGGCGGCTGACCAGAAGCATTGAGTTGAAAAGTCGCTTGTTGGTGCGAAACGAGAGGATCGTGTCAGAAAGGATGCAACTGAGCATTTTATCGTGACTGCGGTAATCCCCTTTGGCGAGGTCACGGGCCAGCTGCCAGGTTTCGTTGCTGACCTTGCTCTCGGCACGTAATTCCCAGTAGGTATGCTTTAGCATCACCGTATTGAAGGTACGCGTCATATTGAAGGGGACAAAATAATTATGCGCGACAGTATCTGCGGCCAGGTGGGCCAGATAGCCCCAGGCACAGGCTTGATGGGCCGGTGTTTCAGCATTATCCAGAATTTTGATGCCGATCCGCCAGTTATGACAGTGCTCAAGGTAGTGGGTGAATTTTTTCCCCAGGGTAATGTCGGCAGCAACGCACCCATAGAGAAAATCGTAGGGAAAACTGCTTAACAGATTTTGCAGCGCCAGGGGTAAAAGTTGCGGGTTGGCAAGAATCCGGGCTCCAAGGCTCAGATGAACTCCGGCTCCCCAGGCAAAAGCATCCGCTGGCACCAGTAGTGCGATGAGGGTCAGAATCAAAGTGGTAAGACGTATATCAGGTTGTTTCATATTTTATCCGCTGACCAGAAGCGGGAGACTCCTTTAGAGGCGATAAGACCATGCCCGATAAATTATATCAGGAATGTCGTGCGGTGATCAGTGGTTGCCGGGCAATTTTTGAAGATTTACGTGAATCCGGGGTTGAAGTTGTCCCTCTACCCGTTTCCAGAAAGCCGACCGAACTGTCTTCGGTGTCCGAATCCCGGGCATCAACAAGTCAGTCTGCGGAACCTGCCATAGGTGAATCCCTCGCAGATATTCAACAAGAACTGGCCGATTGCCAGGGGTGTACCCTTTGTGGTGAGCGGCAGCGAATTGTTTTCGGGGTTGGAAATCCACAGGCTCGCCTGGTTCTGGTTGGCGAAGCTCCAGGTTTTCAGGAAGATAAAAAAGGGGAGCCCTTTGTTGGTGAAGCGGGTCAGTTACTCGACCGAATTCTGTTTGCCATGAAACTGCGTCGTGAGGATGTCTATATCTGTAATGTGATCAAATGTCGGCCACCTGGAAATCGCAACCCTGAAAAAGAAGAAATTATGGCCTGCGAAGCCTACCTGAAACGGCAGCTGAGGGCCATTTCTCCCGAGATGATCCTTTGTCTTGGCCGTTTTGCGACTCAGACCCTGTTGCAGAGTACGACGGCGATCAGCAGATTGCGTGGTGCGTGGCACACTTATGAGGGAATCCCCTTGATGCCGACATTTCATCCTGCCTACCTGTTGCGCCATCCTGCGGGAAAACAGCAGGTGTGGGAGGACGTAAAGCAGGTGATGCATCGGCTTCAGGGAGAAACCGGATAAAGCCTCCTTGAAGGAGGATTCCGATTCTCAGGCAAGAACGCGTTTCAAGGCTTGTTGCCAACCTTCCAGCAGCTGTTTGCGACGGTCATCAGCCAGCTGCGGTTTGAATGATCTGTGCAATTGCCAGCTTTGAGCAATATCTTCCAGGTTTTTATACAGACCGGTCTGTAATCCGGCGAGATAGGCAACTCCCAGTGCGGTCGTTTCGGTTACGATTGGACGATCAACCGGCAAATCCAGGATCCCGGCAAGAAAATCCATCAGCCAGTTGTTGGCCGCCATTCCGCCATCGACCCGCAGTCGCTCGATGCTGATACCACTGTCAGACTCCATTCCATGCAGCAGATCCGCAGTCTGATAGCTGATCGATTCAAGCGTTGCACGTACAATTTCAGCCCGGCCTGAATCTCGTGTCAGTCCAAGAAGTGCACCACGTGCCTGCGGGTCCCAATGAGGCGCCCCCAGTCCGGTAAAGGCAGGGACCATATAAACACCACCGGTGGAAGAGATCCCTGCCGCCAGTTCTTCACTCTGGGCTGCTGTTTCGATCAGACCGAGAGCATCACGCAACCATTGAACCGCAGAACCGGCGCTGAAAATACTCCCTTCTAGGGCGTAGCTGGTTTCACCTTTCAGGCGATAGGCAACCGTGGTGAGTAGGCGATTTGCCGACCTGACTGCTTTGTCACCGGTATTCATCATGACAAAACAGCCGGTGCCGTAGGTACTTTTGACCATACCGGGTTGAAAACAGGCCTGGCCAATAGAGGCTGCCTGCTGGTCACCGGCGATACCACAGATTGGAATCGGACGACCGAATATTTCTGGTGCAGTCATGCCGAAATCGGCGGCACAATCTTTCACTTCAGGCAAAAGAGGTTTGGGGATGTTCAGTATTTCCAGAAGCTCATCGTCCCATTTTTGGGTATGGATATTAAAGATCAGGGTCCGTGATGCATTGGTCGCATCTGTTGCGTGAACTTGCCCACCGGTTAAGCGCCACAACAAGAAGGAATCGACGGTGCCAAAAGCCAGCTTTCCCTGCTCGGCGGGCTGACGGAAGTCGGGGTTTTTATCAAGGATCCACGCCAGCTTTGTGCCTGAAAAATAGGGGTCAAGCAACAGGCCGGTGCGTTCGGTGAAAATCTTTTCCAGGGATTTTTCCTTGAGCTTCTGACACTGATCACTGGTGCGACGATCCTGCCAGACGATTGCATTACCGATGGTCTGGCCGGTCTGACGATCCCAGAGCAGGGTTGTTTCACGCTGGTTGGTAATGCCGATTGCGGAGACTTTGCCGCCTTTTTGTTCTGCGGTCTGCAACGCTTCCCGGGCCGTCGTCAGGGTTGTTTCCCAGATTTCCAGAGGATGGTGCTCGACCCAGCCATCAGCAGGAAAAATCTGTCTGAATTCTTGCTGTGAGGTCGCGATTATTGTTCCTGACTGATCAAATACTATGGCACGACTACTGGTGGTACCCTGGTCAATAGCGAGAATAAGCGGTTGGTCGGTCATGGCAAAGTCCTTGGGGCACGAAAGGAGGAAGATACTTTATCTGTACTCAGTGCGAATGTCTTTTTATGTCGTAGCGAGATTTTAATATAAGTTGTAAGTCGATTCAAAACACAATAACATTTTGCCTGGTTTTTATCTGTACGGGAAGGGTGAACAAGTGACCCCATATCTTGAAAAAATTATTGCTGCCGCTGCTGACGGAGGCCTGATCCTGACCTCGAACAAACGTCTGTCGCGCCATCTGCAGTTGATGTTTGACCGTCAGATGATTGCTGAGGGCAAGGTCGCCTGGGAGACTCCGGCCATCTTCAGTTTTGACGGCTGGTGGGGAAGAATGCTCGCGGAACTTGATCTTGAATGGCAGCAACTGGATGGTTTTCAACAAAAACGACTTTGGCAGCAGATCATCGAGGAGGATTCACTAAACAACGACAAGGCGCTGCTCCATCTTTCTGCAACAGCAGAAAAAGCTACGCAGGCGGCACAACTCTTAAGTGAATACCAGGTAGAGCTTGAAGGGGATCTCCTTTCCCTTGATCAGCTGGCATTCAAAAACTGGTTGCAGACTTACCGGCAGTTAGCTGGTGAACATGGCTGGCAAGACCGATCATTGTTGATTTATCAGGTGC
Organism: Deltaproteobacteria bacterium; assembly: GCA_024276935.1. Taxonomy (GTDB): domain Bacteria; phylum Desulfobacterota; class Desulfuromonadia; order Desulfuromonadales; family Geopsychrobacteraceae; genus Geopsychrobacter. Next base: position 23,103 of record JAJRWH010000023.1, on the reverse strand, counting down.
TGGAGGCCTTTGCAACCGGTCGACTCAAAGCTCCGCAGCAGTTGATTCTGACCGGGTTTGACCAACAAAGCCCGCTGTTGTTGAAACTTTGTCAGCAGATAACGGCTGAAGGTGGTCAGACTCGCATTGTTGATCCTGAACCTTCTGCGGACCATCGGGCGTATCTTTATCCGGCAAATGATTCGCAACATGAAATTGTTCAGGCCGCCTGCTGGACACGGGCTCTGTTGCAAGAAGGTGTTGAATCGATCGGGATTGTGGTGATGGATCTTCAGGCGCGACGGAGCCAGATTGAACGGATCTTTCGCGACCAGATCGATCCGCAGGCTGTTTTGCAGCGCGATGATGAGGAGAACCTTTTCAGTCTCTCTCTGGGAACCCCGCTCATTGAACAGGGACCAATCCATGCCGCTCTGGAGATTCTTTCTGTCGGGTTTTCTCTTTCACTCGATCTGGTCAGTTTTTTGTTACGCACGCCATATCTGCAGGCGAGTCTGTCTGAGGCCGATCAGCGAGCAATTTTTGACAGCCGTTTACGCTCTTTTCGCCAGGCCTCTTTTCGATTAACACGCCTGGTCGATCTGGCAAAAAGTGCCAACCGGATTCCTGCTTTTGTTCGTTGTCTGGAAATTCTGGGTGAGTTGGCAAAAGATAAAAAATCTCGGATGCCCGGAGAATGGGCGGTGCTGTTTGATGAGGTCCTGACAAAAATCGGCTGGCCGGGAGAGAGGTCTCTTGCCAGTAATGAGTATCAGATGGTTTGTGCCTGGCGCGACAAATTACTGCCGGGATTGGCGTCACTCGACATGGTTTCGCAACCCCTGGAGTGCCTCAAGGCGCTGGGGCTTTTGCGCCAGTTGGCGGCGGATACAGATTTTCAACTGGAAGCTCCGACCGGGTCTGTACAGGTCGTCGGATTATTGGAGTCGGCAGGCCTTGAGTTTGAGCATCTTTGGGTGATGGGAATGACCGAAGATGCCTTGCCCGCTGCTGCTCGCCCGAATCCCTTTTTGCCTGTGTCCTTGCAAGCCTCCTGTCAGATGCCGCATTCAAGTCCCGAACGCGAACTCGATTTCGCCCACCAGGTCATCGCGCGTCTCAAGGCTGCCGGGGCCACAACCATTTTCAGCTATCCGCGTCGTGAAGGTGATAGCGATTTGCGGCCCAGTCCGTTGGTGCGACACCTGCCTGAGGCAAAACCCGTTTTTGCGGCAAAAGTGGATATTCTGAGCCAAATAGCCGCGACGTCGTTGACCTTGGAGCAACTGGACGATTCTCAGGCTCCTCCTGTTGCAACAGTCAGCGAAAAGGGTGGCACCAGCATTCTTAAGGATCAGGCTCTCTGTCCATTTCGGGCTTTTGCTCATCACCGCCTGCGAGTGCGCAGCTTTGATGAGGCACAGCCAGGTCTGGATGCCATGACCCGAGGCAGTCTGCTCCACAAGGCACTCGAGCTCTTTTGGCATGCAATCAAAAATCAACAGCAACTGATTGATCTAACCCCTGACCAGCGTGACCAACAGGTTTTTCAGGCGGTAACGAAGGCAATTGATGAATACTATGCCGAGCGGCCCAAACCCCAAGCCGAGTTGCTTGCAATCGAGCAGGATCGTTTACAGGGATTACTCGACGACTGGCTGACAACGATTGAACTGAAGCGCATGCCGTTTCAGGTGGTTCATCTGGAGGCCGAACAGTTTGAGACGATTGGCCCTTTGCAGATCAGAACAGTCGTTGATCGCATGGATCAACTGGAGGATGGAAGTCTGATCATTCTCGATTACAAAACGGGCAAGGTTGAGGCTGAACTGTTAATCGGTGACCGTTTGCTTGAACCGCAGTTGCCAATTTACGCCATCAGTCGTTCAGATCATGATGCCGATGGTATCGCTTTTGCCCAGGTTCGACGTGGCCAATGCAAGTTGATCGGTGTCGCGCGAACGGCAGAGCTGTTGCCCGGAGTAGAGGCGGTTGAAAACCATCGCAGAGCCAGACAGCAGGAATTGCATAACTGGGATGAATTACTCCACCACTGGAGAAACCAGCTCGAATCTCTGGCCGAGGATTTTGTGGCCGGGATCGCCCGGGTTGATCCGGCAGCCGAAAAATATGCCTGTCGTTACTGTGATTTGAGCAGTCTGTGCCGGATTGTCGAAGCGGAAAAAGAGGGGGAGGTGCAATGATGCAGACAGTTTGTGATCAGAACGAACGGAGCCGCGCAATCGATCCTTCAGGCTCGTTTATTGTTCAGGCTCCGGCAGGTTCCGGAAAAACCGAACTGTTGATCCAACGTTATCTTGCCCTGCTGGCCCGGGTCGAAACCCCGCAACAGATTCTGGCAATCACTTTTACTCGTAAAGCCGCTGCTGAAATGCGCAATCGTCTGGTTGACGCCTTGAGCGCGGCCCAGTCCGCCTGCCCAGATGAAGACCACAAGGCACAAACCTGGACTCTGGCCACCCAGGCGCTTAAGCAAGATAAAACCCGTGGCTGGAATCTTTTGCAAAACCCGGCTCTTCTGGCAATCCAGACCATCGATAGTTTCAACAGTTCTCTGGTTCGTAAAATGCCCTGGTTGTCACGTTTTGGTGGACTGCCCGAATTAGCCGACGATCCAACCCGGCTTTATCTGCAAGCGACCGAACGGTTGCTGCAACGACTGGGCACCGACCGCTCGGTCAGTGAATCCCTCAGGCTGTTGCTGACGCATCTTGACAACAATATGAGTCGCTTGCAGCAGATGTTGATAGAGATGTTGAAAAGACGCGATCAGTGGCTGCGTCATCTTTATACGATCAATCAGGATGATCCTTGTCTGGCTCTCGAATCAGCCCTGACAGAGGTGGTTGAAGCTGAACTGAAGCATCTTGTTCAACTTCTTCCGAACTCTCTGACCGCTGAATTTCTCGCATGTGGACGTGTCGCTGCGGCCAACCTGGCACATGGCAAGGACCGCCCCTTACTTTGTCTGACGGATCTTGACTGGATGCCCGGTGCCGACGTTGCTCATCTTCCGCTCTGGAAAGGACTGGCCGACCTGCTTTTGTCCAGTTCCGGGACTTTGCGCAAACCTCGTGGTATTTCAGCAAGTTGTGGTTTTCCGGCCAATGATTCTCTGCCACGAAAACGGATGCAGCAGCTTGTCGAACAATTGGAAGCATACCCGTCTTTTCTCAATGGTCTTGAACTGTGCCGACAATTGCCAGAGGCTCGATATCCGCAGGAGCAACGTCAGATTCTGGGCTGTTTGATCCAGCTGCTGCCACAGTTGGTTGGTGAACTTTGGTTGGTCTTTCGTGCTGAAGGGCAGGCTGACTACAGTGAAATCTCTTTGATGGCTCGTGCCGCTTTGGGGTCAGTTGATGATCCCAGTGATCTGCTGCTCAAACTTGACAATCGAATTGACCATATTCTTGTTGATGAATTTCAGGATACCTCCTGGATGCAGTACGGTTTACTCGAAATGTTGACCTCAGGCTGGCAGGACGGTGACGGGCGCAGCCTTTTTCTGGTCGGTGATCCGATGCAGTCGATTTACCGTTTTCGTGAAGCCGAAGTCGGTCTTTTTCTCACGTCTTTTGCTGGACGCCTTGGCGACAATGGCCCCAGACTGAAACCCTTGCGTTTGCAGGCAAACTTTCGTTCACAGCAGGGTATTGTCGATTGGGTGAATCGTACTTTTGCCGAGATCTTTCCCGCTGAGGTTGAGGTGACTTCCGGTGCCGTGCCTCTGGCTCCCGCTACAGCGGTTCATGCGTCTCTCGCGGAACCTGCGCTCAGTCTGACCGCGTTTAATGGCCGTGATGATTCAGGTGAAGCTGAACAGGTTGCCGCCCTTGTTGAAAAAATCCGCAGTGAAAAACCGCAGGATACGATCGCTATTCTGGTTCGTGGTCGTAACCACCTTCCCCATATTTTGAGTCAGTTACGCAAAAGAAATCTGCCGTATCAAGCGCAGGATATCGAATTTCTGGGCCGTCAGCCGGTCGCGCTTGATCTGCTGACTCTGACTCGAGCCTTGCTGCACCGCGCCGATCAGCTTGCCTGGTTGAGTTTGTTGCGCGCTCCCTGGTGCGGGTTGACCCTTGAAGATATGTACCTGTTGACTGAGGTCTCGCAGGGAAGAACCATCCCCGGGGTTTTGGAAAATCCTGATTCTTTACAGAACCTTTCTTCTGAGGGAAGACAACGAATCGCTCGAATCTGGCCAATTTTGAAAAAAGGCTTGAGGCGCCGAGGTCGTTATCCTCTGCGGATTCTGGTTGAATCCTGCTGGCTTGCTCTTGGTGGCGGTGCCTGTTATGGCCAGGGAGGAAGAGACGATGCCGCTCTGGTCTTTGACCTGCTCGAGAATTTACAGACAGGCGGTGAATTGCCGAGTCATGATATGCTGGAAGAAGGATTGGCGCGTCTTTTTGCCGTGCCGGATGTCGAGGCCGATGCGCAGTTGCAAGTGATGACAATCCACAAAGCAAAAGGTCTGGAGTTTGATCATGTCATTTTGCCCGGCCTTGGGCGTTCGCCACGTCAGGCTGACAGCCCGCTGTTGCGCTGGGTGGAAGATCCGCAGGCCGGGTTGCTGATGGCTCCGATAGCGGCAAAAGATGGCAGCGATCAGGATCCGATTTATCAGTTTATCGCTCGCCTTGAACGTAAGAAGCAGGATCTTGAGGTGTCACGTCTGCTCTATGTTGCCGCGACCCGGGCCAAAAAACAGCTGTACCTGTTTGGCCACGCGAAAGAGACTCAAAAAGGTGATCTGAAACCGGAGGCCGGGTCGTTGTTGGCAAAACTCTGGCCTGTCCTCAAAGATGATTTTTGTCATCAACCTCTGGTCGCGCAGGAGACGGAAGAAGAATTCAAACCTTTGCTTTTGCGACGATTGCCAGCTGACTGGACCTTGCCCTTTTCGCAGAAACCGCTGGTCTCTGCTCAGGTTCAGACCCGGCAACCCTCGACTCTGCAAGGGGATGAACAACAAGATTCTTTCAGAGGCCAGGAATCTCAGGCACGACGGCATGTCGGAACCCTGGTTCATAAAATCTTTGAGCAGATCACCCGGCGGGGAACAGAGTACTGGCAGGAGCAAAAACCGCAAGTTCAGGAGCAGTGGTTAAGGCGCCAACTGGCGGGCCTTGGGGTCGCAAATCAGGATCTGAAGCAGGCAATTGTGCGCGTTCGTGCTGCGGTCGAGAAAGCTCTGGCCAGTGAAAAAGGGCAATGGATTCTTCATCCGCATCAACAAGGGGCCAGCGAACTTGAGCTTTCGGGGCAACTCGATGGCCAATTGATCCATGCCGTCATTGACCGGACTTTCGTTGACCCGGACGGAATCAGGTGGATCATTGATTACAAAACCGGCACTCCCCAGGCGACCGAATCCGTTGATCGTTTTGTTCAGCGTGAAATTGCTCTTTATCGGGTTCAGCTTGCAAGTTATTTTCGTCTTATGCGGGCCATGGAACCAACGCGTGAAATCCGCTCTGCGCTCTATTTTCCGCTGCTGAATCACTTTGTAGAGGTGGCGCATGAGTCAGGCTAAGGTTCTTCTTGCGCTCTTAATTCTTTTGCTGCCTGTTTCGCAGCCCCGTCCCTAAACGACTGGAGCCGATATGAAAAAGATGATTGTTTTTGCCCTGGTTTTGTTGTTTTCCCTTCCTTTGAGTGCGACAGCGGATGACGCCAGCCGTCGTCAGCTGGCTGAACAGTTTCTCAATATCAACAAGGTCAAGGATCAGGTAGATTTGATGTATGGAAAAATTGAAGGAATTATCTTTTCTCAACTGGAGGCCATTGATATTCCTGATGAACGGGAAAAGAATCTCCAGGCAATGCAAAAAATTGCTCTGGATCTGCTGTTTGAGGGACTGAGCTGGGACAAATTGAAAGATGAATACATCCAGCTTTACGCCGACACCTTTACCGAAGAGGAGTTACAGGGGATTATCGATTTCAGTAAAAGTCCTCTCGGGCAGAAAATGGCAGAAAAAAGCCCGATTCTGATGCAGAGGTCGATGGAAATCGGTCGTCAGCATGCGCAACAGGTCATGCCTCAGGTACAAAAGGCGATACAGGATTACATCAAGGAAAATATCGAGACCGCCAAAAAGACCGAGAAAAAGAAATAAAGCTGTGGGGTGTGTCAATCTGTTGTCGATAAAAAACGACGGAGGATAAAATGGGTCTGAAGGTCGGATTTAAACAACTGGTTGCTGAAGCCGAGGCAGGAATCAAGACGATTCCGGTTGCCGATCTGCTGACCGAAGAGCAGCGGCAGGGGCTTTTGTTGATTGATCTTCGCGATGTGCGAGAGCTGTGGCGTGAAGGGACTATCCCCGGCAGTAAACATGTCCCGCGAGGGTTGCTGGAATTTTGGCTTGATCCCGAAAGCCCTTATTTCAACAAGATATTTGCCAAGCCGAAACCCCTGGTGTTTTTCTGTAACAAGGGCTGGCGGTCTGCGCTGGCCGCAGATGTCTGCCAGCGGATGGGTCTGGAAAACGTTGCCCATATGGGCGGCGGTTTCGAGGCCTGGGTTGAGGCAGGTGGTGCCATTGAACAAAAGGAGAAGCGATGAGCGGAGATTTCGAAATCAGTGGTCGTTGCCATTGTGGAAATATTGCTTATACCCTTTTGGCCCCTGTTCCCAAGACGGAACTGCCGATTCGCAGTTGTGACTGTTCTTTCTGTACCAGGCAGGGGGCAACATATACCTCCCACCCACGGGGAAGACTTAAGGTGCAGATAGAAGATGAACAATCGATCCGTTGGTACAGGTACGGAAGTGAAACCGCCGAAGTGCTGTTGTGCACGGTATGTGGTGTGTTTCCCCTGATTACCTGTGATATTGAGGATCAGCTTTACGCGGTCTTGAACGCCAACAGTATCAACGGTTTGCATATTGATCGCAGCCATTTGGTCGCAATTCATCATGATACTCTCAGTCCGCCAGAGATGTTGCGTAAACGCCAGGAAAACTGGATTCCCGAGGTTGTCATTGAAACCGGTACATTGCCGCAGGGGATTGACCCCAGTTTTTATTGACCCGGGATTAATTTGTAGATGCCTTTTTATCGTGTGCAGGTGACAGGACGAAACTTTCAGCTTGCTGATCATGCCGGGCAGGGCCCCTGTTCTTTTGTGACGACAGTTGAGCTGGTAGCAGAGACTGCCGACCAGGCCGAACGACTGACGCAGAATCTGTTATCTCAACATCCGCAACTGATTCAGCAGATTAATAATCCCGATGCGGATCCGCCCTTGATATTTTGTGTCACTCAGGAGATCTCTTTTCTCTCCACTGGGGCCGGGGATCAGCACTTGCCTGAACTTGTTTTTTCGAATGACAAGCCTCTTGTCAGCCCATTTACAATCGATGATTTATTTACAGAATAATTTATACAGGGAGTTGTTTTGCTATATCGTCGCTTGGTAGCGAAGATTTATGATCAGGCCATAAGCAAGGTTGAATCCTTGTGTTTGCGTCGTTGGCGCAGTGAGTTGATGGCCGATCTCCAGGGAACCCTTCTTGAAATCGGTGCTGGCACCGGTGCAAATCTGCCACATTATTCTTCTGCGCTTGAGCGACTTGTTCTTTGTGAGCCCGATGATGCCATGCGGCGAAAACTAGAATCGGCCCTGCGTCAAGTCTCTTTACCCGGGGCTGAGGTTTACGATTGGCCTGGCGAATGTCTGGCGGTAGAGGATGCCAGTCTTGATGTTGTCGTTTCGACGTTGGTGTTGTGCTCAGTTGCTGACCCGCAACAGACATTGCGAGAGGTGTTTCGTGTTTTGAAACCTGGCGGTCAGTTGGTGCTCATGGAGCACGTTGCCGCCCAGGATGCCCGTCTTTTTTTCTGGCAACGGTTCTGGCAGCCGCTCTGGCGACCTCTCGCCTGTAATTGTCATCTGACCAGGCAGACAGCTCTTTTGCTTGAGTCGACCGGTTTTCAACTCGACCTTCGTCAGGAGGTCATGCTGGGAGCCCCGGCTGTTGCCTCTCCCATGATTATTGGTCGTGCAACACGACTCTAGAGTCTAGATACCCTTCCTGATTTCTATCCTGCCACGATGATTTTTTACGCGGGCCCTGTTGCTTGTTGACTTGCGCCGCGATATATTACTAAAATACTCACAAATGAATCACCCCGCAGCAAGCTACGGGGTATCAACAGCCTGCAACCTTTGCTAAGTCACGCAGCAAGCTGCGGGGAATTAAACCCGATCAAAGCCTATTAAAAAAGAACCTTGGAAATGGGGAAATAGAGCGATGGAAGAGTTGATCGGTTATCTGGAGAAGTGTTCTGAAGGAGTCCTGCGTTTGCTCGAGGGGGGTAAGAAACGCGGTCTGGAAGAGCTTAAAAAGGGCCATGGTCGAGGAACCCGCAAGGACCTTTTTCAGATTGTTGCCACGTCACAGCGAACCTTTCTTGCGTTGCATGATCGCTGTCGAACAGCCCTGCGTTTTGCTCGCAGCGAAGAAGCGCAGGAAATAGCTCTGGATGTGCAGTACCTGCTCTATCTTTTCAGTTGTCAGGTTTACGAGATTGCCTTTGCCAGTGAAGAGGCAGACGCTTCGGTCAGTTTCCCGCCGCCCGAAGCCTACTCTCGTCATTATCCCGGCTCTGGCCCGGAGGGTCAGGAGGGGTACCGGTTGTTTTCGCGCTATTTCGGGGATGCAGTATATTCGCGCGAAAAATCCTCGTTTGATCTGGAGACCGAGATTGATATGGCCCGGAAAGAACGCCTGTCGAGTATTCTTCAGGTTGCCAGCTAAGTCTGAAAGTTTTATTGCCTCCACTTGAGCCAAGATTAAAAATCTTCCGGCGTCAGTTCTGTGGTTTAAATGCAGCTGAGAACATGGCAGAATGCTGCCATGTCATTGAAACGTCTGCAAATTCGAATTGAAGGAATTGTCCAGGGGGTAGGGTTTCGTCCCTTTGTTTTTCGCCTGGCCAGTGAGTCTCGTTTGAATGGTTGGGTTCTTAATGACAGTGCCGGGGTTCTGCTGGAGGTTGAAGGTTTTTCCTCTGCCGTCGATGATTTTGTTGCCGCCCTCAGTAATCAATTACCGCCACTTGCCAGCATCAGCCGATTTTATCTGGAAGAGCAGCCCCTGACGGGAGAATCCGGGTTCAGGATTGTTTCCAGTCAGCAATCAGATCACCTGGTGGCACAGATTTCACCCGATACGCACGTGTGTCAGGATTGTCTGCAAGAGCTTTTTGACCCGTCTGACAGACGTTATCTATACCCCTTTATCAACTGCACCAACTGTGGGCCTCGCTACAGTCTGGTGACTGCTGTTCCCTATGATCGGCCTTCGACAACGATGGCCGATTTTCAGATGTGTAGCTCTTGCCAGCAAGAGTATGACAATCCTGTTTCGCGTCGTTTTCACGCCCAACCCAACGCCTGTTCTGCTTGTGGTCCCGATTTGAAATTGTATGATCATGCCGGTCACAAGCTGGCAACCAGAGATCCTCTGGCCGAAGTTGTCAAGGCTTTGCACGGGGGACAAATCGTCGCAATTAAAGGTCTGGGCGGATATCATCTGGCCGTAGATCCTCATAATGAAAAAGCTGTGGCCCGGTTACGCCAACGGAAAAAACGGGACGAAAAACCCTTTGCCTTGATGGCTCGTGATCTGGACGCTGCGGCAGAATTTGTCCAGATCACTACGGAAGAAAAACGCCTGCTTGAAACGGTTGAACGTCCGATTGTTTTGCTCGAACAGCGGGCTGAGCAGCGGTTGATCTGTCAACTGGTTGCGCCGCGAAATCGCTATTTTGGTGTGATGTTGCCTTATACCCCCTTGCATTATCTGCTGTTGCAAGAATTTCCGGCGTTGGTGATGACCAGCGCCAATCAGACCGATGAGCCGATTGTCTTCGAAGATACCGAGGTTTTTTCGCATCTGGCAGGAATTGCCGATCTTTATCTGGGGCACAACCGCAGGATTCATATCCGTACTGATGATTCGATTGTGCGGGTTCTGGCCGACGCGCCTGTTCTTATGCGTCGTTCACGGGGCTATGTTCCCCGCGCTGTCCGCTTGCCGGTTGCACAGCCTGTTGTGCTGGCAGTTGGGGCCGAATTGAAAAATTGTATCTGTCTGACCAGTGGAGATCGCGCGACTCTCAGTCATCATATTGGTGATCTGAAGAACCCCGCTGTTCTTAAATCACTTCATCAGGCGAACGACCATCTGCAACAATTACTCGGTGTGCATCCTGAATTGATCGCTCATGATTTACATCCCGATTATGCGTCAACCTCCTTTGCTCAGACTATCCCGAATGTTCCCAAACTTGCGATTCAGCACCATCATGCGCACCTGGCCAGCTGTCTGGTCGATAACGGTCGTGATGAAGAGGTGATCGGCGTTATTTTCGATGGGATTGGCTATGGCAGCGATCAGCATATCTGGGGAGGTGAATTTCTGCTGGGTGACTTGGGCGGCTTTGAGCGTGTCGGGCACCTGAGCGAATTGGCAATGCCCGGGGGAGATGCCGCAACTCGTGAGCCCTGGCGGATGGCATTCAGCCTGCTGTATCAGGCTTTTGGTGAAGATATTCCTGAGTTATCGCTGTTTGATGATATTTCGCCTGCTGATAAAAAGCTTTTGTGCCAGATGCTGGGCAAAGGGATTAATTCACCATTGACTTCCAGTTGTGGTCGTTTGTTTGATGCTGTTTCGGCCCTGGCCGGATTACGCAATATCGTCAGTTATGAGGGGCAGGCTGCTCTTGAGCTGGAAATGTGCCTGGACGATTGTTTGTCATTGCCCGCCTACACATTCGAGTTAGAGAAAAGGGCAGGGCAGTTTGTGGTTACGTTTTCGACCCTGACCAGGCAGCTGGTTGCTGATCTGGAGCAGGGAGTGTCGGCCGGGCAGATCAGCGCTCGTTTTCATCAGGGGCTTGCTGATATTGTTCTGCAATCCTGTGTGAAGATTCGCGCAGAGTACGGGGCGCGTCCGGTGGTCCTGTCTGGCGGAGTCTTTCAGAATGCATATTTGACAGAAAGAGTCTGTCAGCTGCTGAAGAATGAGCACTTTGAAGTTTTGACACATCGCCAGGTTCCACCCAATGATGGCGGTATTGCTCTTGGACAAGCGGCCATTGCCGGGCGTTTTTTACAGACCTGATATTTTACACAGCCAGATTGCTGGCCAATCGTGGTAGCAGTTTGTCGATCGGGCGGATTCCTGCAGAAATGACTTTCTCAAGTGTAGTCAGCTGGATTCCCGAGTTTTTCAAACCAAGCATTTTCCCCCGTTCTCCACTCAGCAGGTTCTCCACTGCCGCTTGACCAAAGCGAGCCGCCAACAGGCGATCAAAAACAGTTGGTGAACCGCCACGCTGATAATGTCCCAAGACAATTGCCCGGGTTTCGAAACCGATTTTATCCTTGATCTGTTCGGCAATTTTCTGGGCGTTTCCCGCTCCTTCAGCAACCATGATGATCGAGTTACTGCGCCCTTGCTGATAGCGTCGCCGCAGTTCCTGACAAATCTCTTCGAGATCATAGGGCTCTTCAGGAATCAAAGAGTATTCTGCGCCGCATGAAATAGCTGAAACCACTGCCAGGTAACCGCAGTTTCGACCCATGGTTTCAACCAGAAAGGCCCGGTCGTGAGATGATGCGGTATCTTTGATGTTGTCGACAGCCCGGGCAATGTTGTTAAGCGCGGTATCGACACCAAGAGCCATGTCGGTAAAGGGAATATCGTTGTCGATCGAAGCGGGAATCCCGATAACGTTTGTTCCCTGTTGAGTCAGAGCTAGAGCACCATTTAAGGAACCATCTCCACCGATTACAATCAGTCCCTCAACACCCATCCCGGCAAGATTTTCAGCAGCCAGTCTCTGGCCCGCCATGTCGCGCATTTCTTTGCAACGGGCACTTTGCAGGATTGTGCCGCCACGTTGCAGAACGTTACTGACCGATTTTGTACTCATCAGTTCGTAGTGACGATCGATCAGTCCCTGGTAGCCTTTCTGAATACCTATAACTTCAAGCCCGGCGGCCAATCCGGCGCGAACAACTGCCCGAATGGCGGCGTTCATTCCGGAACAATCTCCCCCACTGGTCAGTACGGCAATCCGTTTCATCTTTGCATTCTCCTGTCAAACATGTGGAACCTGATACACTGAAAGAATGCTATCGCAAATTGTGGTCTCTTGCTGACAAAGAGTCGATTTTTCATTTGTTAATTGACTTATCCGCTAGGAAATAAGGGGTTGTTTTTTCGGTCGATCTCAAGATTAAGATATTCATAAAAAGTTGACGACCGGTTTCAATCTGTTAGGGTTATGGTGAAATCTTAGAAAACTTTTATGACTCATGGAAGAGTCTGCAACCCGCCGGAGGTGCGGGGGAACCCAAAACGGACGGGTCATAAAATGAAGACGCAAATTCCTGATGTACTTCCAATCTATCCATTAAAAGAACATATAATTTTCCCCTATATGGTGATTCCATTATTTTTCTCGCGGGAAGCCATTGTTGTTATCGAAGAGGCGATGCAGGGCAACCAGATGATTGGTGCGGTTTATTGCCCCGGGCCCAACAATGTTTGTACTTTTGATGAACATCCCCGGATTGGGACAGTCTGCAAAATCAATCAGCTGATCAAGTTTCCTGACGGTGGTGGCAAGGTCACTATCGAAGGGATTCAACGGTTTATCATGCATACTGCTGTGCAGACTGAACCTTGTCTGAAGGCAAAGATAGAACTGGTCGTTGAAAAAGAGGAGCGTGGCCTGGTGGTTGAGGCGTTGGTTCAAAGTGTCAACGCTTTGCTGAAAATAGCCTTGGCCTATGGCCGGCCTTTGCCAGAAGATGTTTTGAAAATGATTGACCGGATTGAAGATCCGGGCCGTTTGGCCGATCTGATAACGGTTTATCTGGGGGTTGATCCGGGGATTCAGCAGGAACTGTTGGGGATTCTTGATCCTGTTGAGAGGCTGAAATCTGTCTACATGCATTTGACAACTGAAGTTCAGAAGCTTCAGGTCAAAGGTGAAATTGACCAGGAAGTCAACAAACGGCTGGGTAAGTCACAAAAAGAACAGCTGCTGCGCGAGCAGATGAAACAGATTCAGCAGGAACTAGGCGAGCAGGACCCGCGGCAGGCTGAAATCACTGAGTTGCGCAAACGAATCAGAACAGCTGAGATGCCTGAAGAAGTGCTGGTGGTTGCAGAAAAAGAATTGCGCCGTCTCGAACAGATTAATCCGGCCTCTCCTGAATATACGGTGTCACGAACCTATCTTGATTATCTTTGTTCGACCCCCTGGCAAAAAGGGACTCAGGATAATCTCGATATAAGACAGGCAGAGCGGGTTCTGAATGAAGACCACTATGATTTGAAAGAGGTCAAGGAGCGGATCCTTGAATACCTTGCCGTTCGTAGTCTGAAGTCGAATACCAAGGGACCGATTCTGTGCTTTGTCGGACCGCCGGGAGTCGGGAAAACCAGTTTGGGTCGTTCTATTGCCAGAGCAATGGGGCGCAAATTTATCCGGGTGTCACTGGGGGGGATGAAAGACGAAGCTGAAATCAGGGGGCACCGCCGCACCTATATTGGTGCACTGCCCGGGCGTATCCTTCAGGAAATCTGCCGTGTCGAATCGAATAACCCGGTTTTTATGCTCGATGAGGTTGATAAAATCGGCCAGGATTTTCGTGGCGACCCATCATCAGCGTTGTTGGAGGTTCTTGATCCTGAACAGAATGACAGTTTTCGAGATCACTATCTGGACGTACCGTACGATTTGTCAAAGGTCATGTTTATTACCACGGCCAATATCATGGATCCAATTCCGAGTGCCCTGCGTGATCGGATGGAAGTGATTCGTCTCAGTGGTTACAGTGATGAAGATAAAGAACAGATTGCCTACAAATATTTGATCCCGAAAGAGATTGAAGAAAACGGGCTTAGCCGATATCCACTTGAATTTACGCCTGCAGCAGTACGCAAAATTCTGCATGACTATACCCGTGAGGCCGGGGTGCGCAATTTCGAGCGCAAAATTGCCGCAGTCTGCCGCAAGGAAGCACGCCTGATTGCTCAGGGTGATGAACCGCTCAAACGGATTGATGCCAAGGATATTGAAGGGTTGCTTGGTCCCTGTACCTACTTTGTTGACGTTGCGGCTGAGCGGGACCGGATCGGTGTTGTGACAGGGCTGGCATGGACTGAAGCGGGGGGTGATATCCTGTTCATTGAGGCCGCTCGGATGGCCGGTTGTAAGGATCTTACCTTGACCGGCAGCTTGGGTGACGTGATGCAGGAGTCAGCAAAAACCGCGTTGAGTTATGTCCGGGGACACGCCCAATTGTTCGGTCTTGAGGAAGATTTTTTCGAAAAAAGTGATCTTCATATTCATGTTCCATCCGGTGCGATCCCTAAAGATGGACCTTCTGCCGGCGTGACAATTGCTGTGGCCATCATCTCCTTGTTGAGTGGCCGTGCTGCCCGGCGAGATGTTGCAATGACCGGCGAGTTGACTCTGACCGGGCGAATTCTGCCGATTGGTGGCGTCAAGGAAAAATTGCTGGCTGCCCGGCGCGCCGGGGTCAAGACGGTGTTGTTGCCGATGCGGAACCGGGAACACCTGGCCGAAATTGACGACCAGCTGCTCAAGGATATCGAGGTTCATCTGGTCGAACGGGTTGACGAGATTGTTGCCCGGACGTTGCTGCCAGTTACTCCTTCCTCCTGTTCACAGCAAAAGACAGAACTCTTACCTCCTGAAGCGATTTTGTAATCCTCTTTAACAGCGCAGAAACCGGAAATTCGCACTTTATTGGCGAGTTTCCGGTTTCTGGTCGACCCCGATTTTCCTTGCGTACATTCGACTGTTGACAGGTTCCTGTAGCCAGCCTGGCGGAGAATAGGTTATTATTCACGGGAAGTTAGTCTGTTATTCATATTGTGAGGAACCTCATGCGTCGTTTGCTGCTTTGTTTTTGCCTGTTTCTGGTCAGCCAGCCTTTATATGCCGCCCATCTGAGTGATCGTGTCCGCGAAGAACATCTGGATAATGGTTTAACCCTGTTGATGCTTGAGCGGCATGATACTCCGACGGTCAGCGCCTATATTACCTTTCGGGTCGGAGGAGTGAATGAAGGTCAGAGCAATCGTGGCATTGCTCATCTTCTTGAGCATATGCTGTTCAAGGGGACCAAAACCCTTGGGACCAAAGATTATGCGGCAGAAAAACCCCTTCTTGATCAGATTGAGAAAGTCGGCAGTCAGATTGATCGGCTCAAGAACGATCCCACTGCAGACCAGAAGAAACTGGAAGAGCTTCGTGCCCAATTAAAAGCTTTGCAGCGGGAACATAATAAATACGTCGTCAAGGACGAATTCTCACAGGTTTATGCGAAAAATGGTGGGGTTGGCTACAATGCTTTTACCAGCAAGGATCAAACGACCTATCTGATTTCTTTGCCTGCCAACAAACTTGAGCTATGGGCGGCCATCGAATCTGATCGCTTGCAGAATGCCGTGTTGCGTGAGTTTTATACCGAGCGTGAGGTTGTTCGTGAGGAACGTCGGCGCTCTTATGAAAGTAATCCCTCAGGGCTGATCTATGAAGCTCTGGTCGCTAACGCCTTTACAGTTCATCCTTATCGTAACCCGGTCATTGGCTGGGATTCTGATATTGCCAACCTGTCACTGGCTGAAGCGCGCGATTTTTTTTCACGCTATTATCGTCCCGTCAATATGATTGTCACCCTGGTTGGCGATTTTAACGCTGACGAAACCCTGGCGATGGTGAAGAAATATTTTGGCCAGATCCCTCCGGGAACCCCGGTGCCACGGGTCATCGATGTTGAACCCAAACAGCGGGGCGAGAAGCGGGTTACCATCAACTTTGACGCAGAGCCGAGTCTGTCGATCGGTTTTCACAAACCGGCAATGCCTCATCGTGATGACTATTGTGCTGATCTGTTGATGGATATTCTGACCAGAGGGGCAACTTCGCGTTTGTATAAACGTCTGGTGGTTGATGAGCAGCTTGTCAGTCATGTTGAAAGTTACGGAGCGGGGGGGAGCCGCTATCCCAACCTTCTGGTGATTGATGCGACGCCACGTTACCCTCATACCGTTGCTGAAGTTGAGTCTGCAATTTACGCTGAACTCGACAAATTGAAGCGTGAACCGGTCTCACTGGTTGAACTGAAGCGGGCACGGAATCGCCTGGTAACCGACGGATTGCGACAGATGCGGACCAACAGTGGATTGGCTCGTATGCTTTCAAGTTATCAGGCTCTGGGCAGTTGGCACTATCTGGTTGACTACGCCAAAAATATTGAGGTGATTGATCCGCCAAAACTGCTGGCTTTCGCCAATCGCTATCTGACGGCAACCAATCGAACCGTTGTTGTATTACAGCGGGAGGGAAAGAAATGAAGCGGGTATTTTATCTTGGTTTCCTGTTGCTGCTGACGGCCTGTGCTTCTCAACTTCCCGGTCAGGCGACACGGCCCGATAACCTGAAGTTTCCTGAATTGAAGTTTGAATTTCCTCAGGTCGAACGTACAACTCTGGAAAACGGGATAGAGGTTTATCTGAAGGCAGATCACGATTTGCCGTTGGTTGATATTACGGTCATGCTGGGGGGAGGTTCAATTTTTGACCCGCCTGACAAAACGGGGCTTTCCAGTTTATTTGCGGCCTGTCTGGAAACCGGCGGTGCCGGGCCCTATTCGCCCCAACAGGTAGAAGAGATGTTGGATAATACTGCGGCGAATCTGACGGTCGGCAGTAGCTCCTATGCCTATTCAATTGATATGTCACTCCGTCGTGATGATCTGGTTAAAGGTTTTGCCTTGCTGGCAGATATTTTGCGTCGGCCACGATTTGATGCGCAACGCATGGAGATTGCGCGGCAGGGTCTGCTCGAAGGAGTTCGACGTCAGAATGATGATCCCCGTTCCATTGCAGGCCGTACGCTGGCCCAGACGATTTATCGTGACCACCCCTTTGGCCGTGTTGCCAGAATAACCTCTTTGAACAATATTCACCGTAGTGATCTGGTTCATCAACACCAGACCTATTTTCGTCCGAATAATCTGTCGTTTGCCGTCTCTGGCGATATCGAACTCAATGAGTTAAGGGGGTTGCTGATCCAGACCCTGGGAGACTGGAAACCGGCTGAACTTCCTGATCTGAAGCCACCGGCGTTGCCGGAAATGCCAAAGAAGGGGAGTATTTCAATCGCTGACAAGGATATCCCTCAAACAACGATTATGATTGGCCAGCCCGGAATTGATAAAAACAATCCTGACATGATGGCCCTTAAGGTTGCCAATTATATCCTTGGCGGTGGTGGTTTCAACAGTCGGATGATGCGTGAAATTCGTTCCAATCGCGGTCTGGCCTACTCGGTTTACTCATATTTTCAGATAGGTCGTCAATTACCTGAGCTTTTTATTGCCAAATGTGAAACCAAATGTGGCTCAACTCTGGAAGTTGTCAGCTTGATGCGCGCTCAGATGCAGGAACTGATCGATATGCCGGTCTCTGAAGAAGAGCTTAAAATTGCCAAAGACAGTCTGATCAACAGTTTTGTTTTTGCCTTCAACAACAGCCATTCGATTGTAACCAGGCAGTTGAGGTTGGATTTTTATGATTATCCACCCGATTATTTACAGACCTATCGCCAAAAAATTGCTGCGGTTACTGTTGCCGATGTTCAGCGGGTTGCCAAAGAATATCTTCATCCTGACAAATTACAGATTGTTTTAGTCGGCAGACGCAATGAATTTGAACAGGATCCGGCGGCGGCATTGGGAATGCCGGTTGAAACGGTAGATTTAGGCCTGGAATAGCAGTGGATTTAGGATGATTTCGCATATTGCTTTTTGCCCTTGTGGAACGGTCCATGTCAAAAACGACTGAAAGCCGAATTATACAATTAAGAAATGGTTGGCACCGCCTGCTTTGGGAGCAGGACCCGCGCCAGCTTAATCTGGTCCAGGCTTTTTTATTGCGCCAGTTACAAACAGCGGCCCTGGTCATTCACGATTTTCTGCAAGACCGTTGTATGCTGCGGGCCTCTGCGCTAACCTACTCCTCGTTGCTTGCGATTGTTCCGATGCTGGCTCTGACCTTTGCTTTGCTCAAAGCGTTCGGAGTGCAAAATTCGCTTGAGCCTTTAATCCTCGAAAAACTGAATGTCGGCTCACAGGAAGTTGTGACCTCGATTCTGACCTATGTTGATAATACTCAAGTCGGAAAATTGGGTGTTTTCGGGCTGCTGTTTCTATTGCTTGCGGTGATTTCCCTTCTTTCCAATATTGAAGACAGCTTTAATCATGTTTGGGGTGTCAAGGGAATGCGGCCATTGATTCGTCGCTTCTCTGACTATCTGTCGGTGTTGATGGTCGGACCGGTTCTGCTGATTTCTGCGATGTCGATGACATCCTCCCTGACCAGCAATCAATTGGTTCAACGTCTGATTGATATGGATGTTGTCGGCAGTCTGATTTTGACCCTTTTCAAAATGGGTCCTTATCTGCTGATGTGGATTGCTTTTGCGATCCTTTACGTTTTTATGTCCAATACCCGGGTTGAGTGGCCAGCGGCAATCGCCGGGGGGATTCTTGGCGGAACTTTATGGCAGCTGGCCCAGTGGAGTTACGTCAATTTTCAGGTGGGGGTTGCCAAGTACAATGCAATTTATGGCACCATGGCCGCATTGCCGATCTTTATGATCTGGGTCTATATTTCGTGGAATATTGTTCTGCTGGGGCTTGAATTTACTTATGCACGACAGAATTTACAGACCGGTGGACGAGATCTGCATGGTTCTGAGGTCAGCCGCTACAGTTACGAACGGGTTGCACTGATTGTGCTGGTTGTTCTGGCGGGTCGTTTCTATCGTGCAGAAAAACCACTGGGCAAAGAACGTCTGGCTTTACAGTTGGGGATTCCCCCCCGGCTTTGTGATCATGTTCTTCAGGAACTTCTCAGTCTCGGGTATGTTACTGAAATCTGTGTCCGCAGGACCAATCGCAGGCGTTATCAGCTTGGTCGTTCCGCAGAACAGTTGAGCGTTGCAGACATTATTGACGGCTTACGTTGTCTGGGAGAAGAGGTGCTGCATTTGAGTGATTGCCCCGAGGTAAGGGTTGCCAGTGCGGCGTTGTCGCGTCTTGCCACAGCAAGAAACAGGGAGCTTGGCGAGATGAGTCTGAAATCACTGGTTGATCAGGATGGACTGCCGCCAGGGGAATCAGATGAAAATCAGGCTTGAAAGATTTTTAAATCAAAGGTTCCGTCGCGCAATTCCAGGTAGGAAAACTGGTGAATCCAGTCACCAAGGACAATAACGGGCTGCTCATCAATCGCTGTGTGCAACGGGTAATGAAAATGACCACAAACGAAACAATCTGCCCCCGTGGCCAGAGACGTTCTGGCATAGGGCAGGAGTACCGGTGAGGGGTCTTGATGTTTGCGGGTTTTTTTTCGGCTCAGGTCACATAAGAAATTTCCGATACGCCAGGTCCAGTCGGGCGGAATGACTCGGGCGGCGAACTTCAGAAGAGGATTACGCCAGAAGGCACGTAACAGGCGGTAACCCTTTGCTTGCGGATTGGCCAGATCCCCGTGACAAATGAATATTTTTTTATCGTCCCAGTCAATGATCTGCTGATCCGGCACGACGGTACAATTCAAGGATCTGGTGAAAAAATCTCCCAGATTGAAATCATGGTTCCCCTCAACATAGAACAGACGACATCCACTATTGACCAGTTGCTGCAGGCGACTGAGAAGAGGCAGGTGTTCAAAAAAAACGACCTGTTGGTAGCCAATCCAGAATTCGAAGATATCGCCAAGCAAGAAGAGAGCATCCACTTTTCCCTGTTGCTGATCGAGAAAATCCAGCAGATGTCTGTAGTTATGATCACTGGGATGACGCAGATGCGCGTCGGCAATAAAGATGGCTCTCATGGGCGCCAACTATAATCAGGCTGGTCCGGCCTGTCAATCAGCAGATTTGTTTGGTTTTGCGAGAAAGGAAGAAAAAATGACCTATCCAATGATTCATATCTGTTATCGAGTTCTCGATCTTGAGGCCGCAGAAAATTTTTATCGCCAGGCTTTTGGTTTCGAGATCGGGCGCAAAAAAGATTTTCCGGAAGGTAAATTTACTCTCAGTTATCTGGTTTGTCCGGGGCTGCCATTTGAGCTTGAGTTGACCTACAACTACGATCAGCGTGAACCTTATACGCAGGGAGACGGCTATTCTCATCTGGCTGTTGGTGTTGAAGATCTTGAGGCCTCTCATCAGCGCCATACCGAGCTTGGGCTGAATCCTACGCCCATCAAGGGGCTGACGGCAGGGCAGGGGATGTTCTATTTTTTGACAGATCCCGATGGGTTCAGGGTTGAGGTTGTACGTCGGTCCGCTGAAAAAATGGAGAATTGATATGGAGCGTTTACCCCAATTGCTGGAGCAGGGACGACGTCTGCTTGACGAGGGAGAGTGCAAGCAGGCATTGACTCTGCTGCGCAATGCTGAAAAGATTTTTGCCGATAATCCAGACCTTTGTCTGTTGCTTGGTGAAGTTTTGATTGAAGAAGGGCGCCATCAGGATGCCCTGAAACATTTAGCCAAAACCCGCCAGGCAGATCCACAAAATATCGATCTGCTTTATACCCTGGGAGATCTGTTGTTTGAGCTGGGACGCCACCCCGAGTCCCTTGAGTGTTATCAGCAGATTCTCGAAATTGATCCGGATGAAGATGATGCCTGGGTCAGTCAGTCTCTGGTTTATATTGCTCAGGAGGACCTGTCTTTGGCAGAGCAGGCCTGTCGAAGAGCGCTGGATGTCAATCCTGAGTCAACTTTTGCCCTTAACGCACTGGGTGATGTCTGTGTGTCTTCGGGACAAAATGATGAGGCCCTTGCCAGCTATCAGCGGGCTCTTGAACTTGAACCTGAAAATGCCCAGGCTCATTTGAATCTGGGTGAATTCTATTACGAAAATGCTGACCTTGATCGTGCTGAAAAGCACTGTCGGCAGGCAATAGAATTTGATCCAGGTTTAACCTTTGCATTTCTGGCCCTGGGGAACATCTGCCTGGACCAGGATCGAAGTGAAGAGGCGGTCAGCTGGTTTCAACAATTTATTTCACTTGAAAAAGATCCAGCTGCCAGGCAGATAAAAGATGAAGTAGCTGCGGTTATTGATGGACTCAAGTGAGAGTCGGTCGGTCTGATATCAGGGAGGAAATGTTGTGCTTCAGGGACTAGTTCTGCTGTTGGGGTTCCAGTTCGCCGGGGAACTTCTGGTGCGCTTGACGGGGATGCCTGTACCGGGGAATGTGACCGGGATGGCCTTGTTGCTGATGGCGCTGGCACTGGGCGTTGTTAAGGAAGAATCGATAACTGAGGCGGCTGAGTTGTTGCTGAAATATCTGGCTCTTTTCTTTGTTCCTGCCGGTGTTGGTGTCATGCTCTATTTTGACCTGATCGCCAGAGAATGGTTGCCAATCGTTGTCGGGACAGTCGTCAGTACTTTTGTCGTCATGGCGGTCACCGGGTGGACAGAGCAGTTGCTCGGAGGTGAAAGTGACTGATCTGGTTGCAAACCCATTATTTGGTGTTGTCCTGACTCTGGGAGTTTTCTGGTTGGCAGAACAGCTTTATCGACGCAGTGGATTTATTCTTCTCAATCCGGTCTTTGTTGCAATCTGCGGGATTATTCTCGTTCTGAAAGTCAGTCAGATTCCTTATGCGGATTATGCACAGGGCGGCAAGCTGGTGCTCTTTTTGCTGGGTCCTTCTGTGGTTGCCCTGGCTCTGCCCTTATGGCAACGGCGAAAACAGGTTCTGCGGCGTAAATTGCCGATTCTGGCAGGAATCTTTGCCGGGGCTCTGGCGTCAATTGTTTCTGCGGCGGGAACCGCCTGGCTTCTTGGTGGCAGTCACCAGGTTGTTTTATCTCTGGTGCCAAAATCTGTGACGACCCCAATTGCCATCGGGATCAGCGAGAAAATTGGCGGGATTGTACCGTTGACAGCCGCTCTGGTTGTTATGACCGGCTGTCTGGGTGCCATCTGTGGGCCTGAGTTTTGTCGGATGATTGGCTTGAAAAAGCCAACATCGATTGGTTTGGCAATCGGGACGGCAAGTCATGGTATTGGAACGGCAAGAATTCTTGAAGAAGATCGTCTGGCCGGAGCGGTTTCAGGCCTGGCAATCGGTCTCAACGGTCTGGCGACGGCGATATTGGTTCCTCTGTTGTGGCTGCTGTTTGGCTGGAGTTAGCCACTCTGTCATGGGTATTGCGGGTTTGTTGCAAAGCGTTGAATGAATAGAGTGACAGACCACTCCAGACGAGAATAAAACCGGTCAGGCGAGAGTTGTCGAAAGGCTCATTAAAGAGAAACACAGCGAGGACAAAGTGCAAACTGGGGGTGATGTATTGCAGAAACCCGATGGTGACCAGGCGCAAACGTTTGGTTGCAGCGTTGAACCAGATAAGTGGAATTGCTGTGACAATCCCTGAGAGGATCAGCCACAGGTCAAGATCTGTTCCCGAGCCAAAATCAAGAGTCCCTTTAGAGGCCAGCAGAGCCAGATAAGCCAGGGCAACAGGGGCCAGGAGCAGGGTTTCCAGAGTCAGCCCAAGGGTCGGGCCAACCCCGGCTCTTTTTCGCAACAGACCATAGATTCCGAAGGAAAAAGCCAACGTCAGAGCAATCCACGGAAGTTTTCCCTGCATGAATGTCAGGTAGGCGACACCCAGACCTGCCAGTAACAGGCTGCACGACTGAACCGGGTTGAGCCTTTCCCCCAGAAAGAAAAAGCCGAGCATGGCGCTGACCAGCGGGTTGATGAAATATCCCAGACTTGATTGTAAAACATATCCTGCTGAAACGGCATAAATGAACACCAGCCAGTTGATGGCAATCAGGCAGGTCGTCAGGGTCAGCTGGGCCAGAAGCCTGGGTTGTTTGAACAGTGCGGCAAGCTGGCGGTATTGCCTTTTGAGAATGATGAGCAGAAACAGGAAAACTGCCGACCAGAAAATACGGTGAGAAAGGACTTCTGGTGGGGAAACACTGGCGAT
>JAJRWH010000022.1 GCA_024276935.1 Deltaproteobacteria bacterium | reverse complement strand
GCAGATTACCTGGCCTATCAGCAACCACCCGCTGCACGTGGGTCGCTGGATATGGCAGCGGTCATCCGGTTTCTCAATCAACGCCTGCCCAATGATGCGATTGTTACCAACGATGCCGGTAATTATTCTGTCTGGCTGCACCGTTTTTATCAGTACCGCGGCTTTCGCACCCAGCTGGCACCCACTAGTGGTGCCATGGGCTACGCTGTCCCCGCCGCAATCGCAGCCAAGTTGCAGTACCCGCAGCGCCAGGTGATCTGCCTGTCAGGTGATGGGGGTTTTCAGATGAACGGGCAGGAATTGATGACGGCCGTACAGCATCAACTGGCGATAATTTTTCTGGTTTGTAACAACGGGATGTACGGCACAATCCGCATGCATCAGGAGCGACGTTATCCCGGACGAGTCAGCGGAACCGATCTGCTCAATCCTGATTTTTGTGCTCTGGCCAAAGCCTGCGGGGCCTGCGGAGAAAAGGTCAGCGACCAGAATAGCTTTATTGCCGCCTTCGAGCGTGCCCTGTCCCACCAAGGACCGAGCCTCATCGAGCTCTGCACCGATCCTTGTGCCATAACCCCCAACGACAATATTGAGCAACTGAGCAAGGGGAAAGGCTAACCTGATTCTCCCTGCGACTGAAAATAGTCACAAAAATCCAAAAAATGGGGTCTGTAAACCTGCAAACTTGCCCGGAAAGATTTCCAATCGAATATAGCCACTCGCTCACTTTGACACCAAGGGCACCAAGAAAGGCTTTATTTTAACGGAGAGACGCGGAGGTGGAGAGACCGCAGAGAAAGGCAGGATCTTTGGCGAAAACCTTAAAGGCCTTTGTTTTCTCTGCGTCCCTCCGTGTCAGCGTTAAGAAAGCCTCCGCTTGTGTCTTTTGTCCTTCTTGATATTCTTGGTGTCTCAGGGACAAGTTTTCAGCCGCAGGAGCCACCTGCACAACCTCCGCAGGATGGAGCCGGTTCCTCCGGTGGTTCCATCAGGGCCTCGGTCAATACGTAGGCGGCCTGAAGAGCCGAAGTAGGACAGAGGGGAAAGCACTCTTTGCAGTCCCAGCACTCCCTGACAGCAATTTCTGGAATAAAGGCAATTTCACGTTTTGCACCACGGTCAAAAAAGCCGACAGCGTGCTTTTGTTTGACCTCGGCACAGTAGCGCACGCAGAGACCACAGAGGATACAGAAGGACGACTCCTGCTCAAAACGATCCCGGTCTGCGCCGTAGATTCCGGCCAGAGCCATCAGTTGTTCAGAATCGGGTGCATGGGCCAGCATCTGCTCCAGCAGAACCTTACGGATACGATCAATCTGCTCGGTTCTGGTACGGACCTGCATCCCCTCTTCTGCCGGGTGTTGACAAGCGGCCACCAGAGCCGTTCTGTCGTTGGCTTCGGTCTCTACCGTGCAGATACGGCAGGCCCCGTAGGGAGACAGTTTTTCATGATCGCACAGGGTCGGAATCGGTACCCTGACACTGCGTGCCGCCTGGAGGATGGTTGTGCCCTTTTCAACGGTCACCTTTTTGCCATCGATCTGTAAGGTTATTTCGCTCATGGTTTTATTTCCTCAGGCTTCAATTTTTTCTGCAACAGGAGACGGAGCGGACTGGCCGGAGCTTTTACTTACCGCACCAAATGCCGCCGGACAGGCATCGAGACAGGAACCACAGCGGGTACATTTTTCCTGATCGATGATATGGACCTGTTTCTTTTCGCCGGTAATCGCATCCGCCGGACATTGTCTGAAGCAAGCTCCGCAGCCTTTGCATTTTTCAGCAACGATGTCGAAACGGATCAGCTCCTTGCAGGAGAGTGCCGGACAGCATTTGTCATGGATATGCGCTTCATACTCGGCGCGAAAATGGGTCAGGGTGCTCAAAACCGGGTTGGGTGCGGTTTTCCCCAGCGCGCACATGGACGAACCTTTGGTGGTTTCAGCCAACGCCTGGAGTAATTCGATATCTCCCTCTTTGCCCTGTCCTTTGGTCATATCGGTGAGGATCTTGAGCATCTGCCGGATCCCTTCGCGGCAGGGGGTACATTTACCGCAGGACTCGTCACTGAGAAATTCGAGAAAATAGCGAGCGATATCAACCAGGCAGGTGTCCTCGTCCATGACGATCATCCCGCCTGAACCCATCATTGCCCCGGCACGGGTCAGTTCGTCAAAATCGACCTGGGTATCGAGCAGGTCTTCCGGCAAACAGCCGCCCGAAGGACCACCGGTCTGAACGGCCTTGAATTTTTTGCCCCCGGTGACGCCACCGCCAATCTTGAAAATGATATCACGCAAAGTGGTGCCCATCGGGACTTCGACCAGCCCGGTATTGTTGACCTTGCCGACCAGGGAAAAGATCTTGGTGCCCTTGCTTCCTTCGGTACCGATGGCAGAAAAATAATCGGCTCCCTTGTTGATGACCAGCGGGATATTGGCCCAGGTCTCAACGTTATTGATGTTGGTCGGCTTGCCCCAAAGTCCGCGGGTTGCCGGAAAAGGTGGGCGGGCATTTGGCTCTCCGGCCTTGCCTTCCAGCGAATTGAGCAGCGAAGTTTCTTCGCCGCAGATAAAAGCTCCGGCACCGCGGTGAACCTTGACGGTAAAATCAAACCCGGAACCGAGGATGTTTTTACCAAGCAGACCGGCCTCTTCGGCTTTTTCGATTGCAATCGCCAGGTTGGCAACTGCCAGCGGATATTCCTGACGGACATAGATGTAGCCTTCATTGGCCCCGATCGCGTAAGCACCGATCATCAGCCCCTCAAGGACCGCGAAGGGGTTGCCTTCCATCACCGAACGGTCCATGTAGGCACCGGGGTCACCCTCGTCACAGTTGACAACGACGTACTTCTGTTCGCCGGGAGCATTGCGGGCAAAATCCCACTTGATTCCTGAGGGGAACCCGGCTCCACCACGACCACGCAGCTTGGCATTTTTCACCTCACCGACAACCTCTTCAGGTGACAGTTCAAACAGGGTCTTGACCAGGGCCTGATAACCATCAACCGCCAGGTAATCTTCAAGACTCCTGGGATCGATCTGCCGATTGGGACCAAGCACCAGGCGCTGCTGGTTTTTGTAAAAAGGGATATCTTCTTCACGAGTGGCTTTTTCGCCCGTGTTCGGGTCGACATAAACCAACCGCTCGATGATCTTGCCTTCTTTTATGGTTTCAGAAATGATTTCACTGACATCCTCAGCTTTGACCTTGAGGTAGCAGATGCCTTGCGGATAAACAACCAGGATCGGTCCCTGTTCGCAAAAGCCGTGACAACCGGTGCGACGAAAATCAACCTCACCAACAACACCCTGCTTTTCTATTTCTTCGGCCAGCGCCTCGGCAACAGGATCGCAACCGGTAGCATGGCAGGCACTGCCAGAACAGAGGGTAATACAAAGTTTATCCGGATTTCTTTGGGCAAGGATCTTCTTGCGAAGTTCCTCCAGCTCGGCGGGTGACGTTATCTTTGACATCTCTTCCTCACTGTTCCTGGCTACAGGCGCAATCTTTCAACACCTTGGCGGTTTCGGCCTGTTCGACATTGCCATGATATTCACCATCAACAACCATGACCGGCCCCAGAGCACAACAACCCAGGCAGCTGACCGTCTCAACGCTGAAATTGAGATCGGGATCCGTTTCACCCGGTTTGACTCCGGTGACCTCTTCGACCGTATCAAGAATATTTTGTGCCCCCCGAACATGGCAGGCTGTTCCGACACAGACATGGACTTCGTGGCGCCCTTTAGGGGTCAGACTGAATGTTTTGTAGAAGGTGGTGATATGCTGGATACGGCTCATGGGGACCGCCAGTTTTTCACTCACTCTGGACAGAGCCTCCTTGGGCAGCCATTTATTCTAGCTCTGGATTTCAAGCAGCACCTGAATCAGCGCACTCTCTTCACCACCATGTTTGTCGATAATCTGGTCGATTTTGCCGATATCCATTGTCGTTCCTTTTCTGTCCGGAATAACGATTTAAAAAGCCGAACCTTCCTTAGGCCACCAAGCACAAAGAAAAGCTCTTTAACGGAGAGACGCTGAGAAAAGCAAAGCTCTGGTTTTGATTTCAAAATCCAAAAGAGTTCTTGGGTCTTTTCTCCCTCTCTCCGGCTCTGCGTTAAAAAAATGCCCTGGAATCCTGGAGTAAGTTTACTGTTTTCCTGTCATGCCAGGGCAAAACGTTTCTGTTCTTCATCAAAGCTGATCAGGCCAAGCCGTGACGAACTGTTGAGATGTTTTGAAACCTCAGCGGGGTTCAACCCCAGAGATTCAGCAATATCTCGCGCGTTGAGCGGATTATCGCGCAGCAGCAGCATGATCTGGCTGATGGCCAGTTTGTCGACCAGCAGCTCCTCGAAAAGCCGGTTGAAGTCGTCACTGGCAAAATAATCGAGATATTCCTGCTCGGTCTTGAATCGCACCCGCAACCGCTCCCGTTCGACCAGCTTGGCATAGGGGATCAGTTTTGTGATGGCTGCGAGCTTGAATTTCAAGGCCTGTTTATCGAGCCCTTCACTCTTACCCAATGGACCCAGACCTTTAAGCTGCTTGCCAAAGCTGTTCATCACTTCGGCATAACGGCTTCCTTCCGAGGCCGCAATCCATTCCAGCCGCAGCCGATCGGGGTTGATACCAACCTGCTTGAGAAGCTTTTTGATAAAGAGCATGTTGAACAGGGTGTCGTAGTTGCCCTCAGTCACATAATGACACTCGCCCGGCCAGCAACCGGCGACGAACACACCGTCAGCCCCATTGGAGAAAGCGCGCAGAACAAAGGCGATATCCACCCGACCGGTACACATAACCCGGATAATCTTTGTTTCAGTTGTATATTGTTGCCTGGAAACTCCAGACAGGTCCGCAGCCCCGTATGCTCACCAGGTGCACAGAAAACCGATGACGTTGGGTGTGTGTTCGGCAGACATGTGAACCTCCTTTCTTGGTTGGGCCGATGAAAAACGCTCATCTGCGGCGTTGGCCTCATCCTTCGTCAACGACGTACCTTTCGGTACGCCTTATTCCTCAGGATTTCGGGCGCCTTGCAGCTGAACATTTTTGATCAGCCTGGGTATATTTGCGTAGTTATCATCCTGTCAACTGACTTCCTCGCGTATCGCCTGATCTATCTGGGCGAAAATTTCATCGTCCGTGTAATGCTTCAGGTAAATCGCTCCGGTCGGGCACTTGGCGTTGCACAGGCCATCCCCCTTGCAGAGAATTTCCTTGACCTTGGCCTTCTTGCCATAGGGCGTATCAACAAACGCGATGGCATCATAGTTACAGCAGGTGATACAGGCTCCGCAGGAGATACAGTCATGGATGTTGACATCGCAGACCGACCCGGAGGCGGTGACCGTCTCTCCTGAGAGAATCGTAACCGCCCGACCCGCGGCGCCATAAGCCTGGCTGATCGTCTCGCTGATATGTTTTGGATAGTGTGCCGTACCGCATAAGAATACCCCGTCAGAGCCAAAATCGACTGGCCGCAGCTTGACGTGGGCTTCCTGGAAGAAACCGTCGGGATTCATCGAACACTTGTAAAAACGGGCCATGTCCGGCCCGGAATCGGACGGGTTGAGTGCCGCCGACAGCACCACCAAGTCGGCTTCCAACGTCAGTTTCTGACCCAGTACCAAATCAGGCACTGTCACCTGCAAACCACTTCCGGCAGCTTCAACAACCGGTTTATTCTCCGGCTCAAAGCGGATGAACTTGATATCTTTGTCTGCCGCTTCACGGTAATAATCTTCTTTGAAACCGTAGGAGCGCATATCGCGGTAAAGGATACTGATCTCCATCTCAGGATTGATCTCTTTAAGTTTCAGCGCATTTTTGAGTGCCTGACCGCAACAGACCCGGCTACAGTAATTTTTGTCCTTCTCCCGACAGCCAACACACTGGATCATCACCAGGTTTTGGGCGTTTTTGACCCTGTCACTCTGCTGAACAATCTCTGCTTCAAGGCTCAGTTGGGTCACAACCTGCTCGTTTTCACCGTAAAGGTATTCGGTCGGTTGATGTTCAACGGCTCCGGTGGCAATGATGACAATGCCATGGGCAATCTCCCGTACGCGGCCTTCGGTGGTTACTTTGGTGAGAAAATTACCCACATAACCACTGACATCGTCAATGGTGCAATCGGTCAGAACTCGCAGCGAAGGATGCTGGTAGACCTTACGAGTCAACCCGTTCAGGTAGTCCTGAACATCCATCCCGTCGAGGGTGTAGTGGATATTACGGGCCATCCCGCCCAGATCGGACTCTTTTTCAAGCAGATAGACCTCAAACCCCTGCTCGGCCATGCTCAGGGCACTGGTCATTCCGGCGGGACCACCGCCGATCACCAATGCCGTTTTGTCGACCGGCAGATCGAATTCTTTCAATGGTTGCAGGTGAGCGGCCCGAGCGACCGACATGCGGACGATATCCTTGGCCTTTTCGGTGGCTTTTTCTTTTTCTTTGGAATGAACCCAGGAGCAATGCTCACGGATATTGGCGAATTCGAAGAAGTACTGGTTGATCCCCGCTTCACGGCAGGTGTCACGGAACAGGGGTTCATGAGTTCGCGGGGTACAGGCCGCCAGCACCAGTCGGTTGAGTCCTTTTTCAACGATCTGTCTGGAGATCTGATTGGCATTTTCGGTCGAGCAGGCAAACAGGTTTTCACCCGCCCAGGAAACATTCGGCAGGGTTGCCGCATATTCGACCAATGCCGGAATATCAACCACCCGACCGATATTGGCCCCGCAGTGGCAGACCACCACCCCGATTTTCAGCTCTTCTTCAGAAGTGTCCCGTTCTTCCGGGTAAACCCGTTCACGGCTTAACCGGTCACGTCGTTGATTGAGCAATTCACCGATCTGGGCATCGGCACCGCTGGCACTGACGACTGCTTCGGGGATATCAGCCGGACCCTGGAAGGCCCCACTGACAAACACGCCTTCGCGGGTGGTCAGGATCGGGTTGCGTGGGTCGGTTTTGCAGAAACCGTGCTCGTTGAGCTCGATACCGAAGGTGGATGCCAGTTTCTCGACATCTTTCGGTGGATTGAGCCCGACCGACAGCACCACCAGATCAAATTCTTCTTCCTTGACCCCCTCATCCAGAGTGGAGTAGCGGATGGTGACGTTCTTGTTCTCGGGGATCTCGCGTCCGATATTGACATAACTTCTGATGAAACGAACATCATCGAGTTTTTCAGCACGCTGATAGAAGCGCTCAAAATCCTTGCCATGTGCGCGGATATCATTATGAAAGATGGTCGCATCGAGGCCGCTGTCATGGTCCTTGGCCAGGATCACCTGCTTCTGGGTGTAGGTGCAGCAGACCGCCGAACAGTAGCTGTTGCCGCCGGGGATCACCTGACGGGAACCGACACACTGGATCCAGGCAATTTTGTGCGGATGCTCTTTGTCTGACGGGCGCAGAACCTCGCCCTCGAAGGGTCCGGTGGAACAGAGCAGCCGTTCGAACTCAAGACTGGTGACAACATTTTCCATGACCCCGTAGCCGAAGTCGGTCCGCAGCTTGGGGTCGAAGGTGTCATAACCGGGTGCCAGCAAAATCGCCCCGACTTTCAGCTCGATGGTCTCCGGTTTCTGGTGAAGGTCAATCGCATTCGGTTTGCAGACCCCGACACAGATCTGGCATTTTTCTTCTTTGAGATAGAGACAGGTTTCAGGGTCAACGTAGGTCACCAGGGGTTCGGCCTGGGAGAAGTAGATGTGAACAGATTTTGATTCACCCAGTTCCTGGTTGAAGGGATCGGGAATTTTGACCGGGCAGTAGTCGACGCAGATATTGCAGCCGGTACACTTGTCCTCGATAATATAGCGCGGCTTCTTGGTTATCTTGACCTTGAAGTCACCCGCTTCACCGGCAACCTCGTCAACCTCGGCATAGGTAATAATCTCGATATTAGGGTGCCGCGAGCACTCAATAAACTTGGGCGATTCGATACACATCGAGCAGTCATTGCTGGGAAAGGTTTTATCCAGCTGTGACATCTTGCCCCCGAGCGACGGTGCCTTATCGACCAGATAGACCCGAAAACCCGAATTCGCCATATCGAGAGAGGCCTGGATACCGCTGATCCCGCCACCGACAATCAGCACATCACCCAGATTGCGGTTTGCCGCAAGATCTACAAGTTGATTTTCAACCGGATTGCTTGCCATATTTTTTCCCTTTATACCGTTGGATTTCTATAATCCAAATACAAAACCTTTAACGGAGAGACACTGAGGTGGAGAGAACGCTGAGAAAGGCAATGTCGCCTTTGTTTTAAAACCAAAAAAGATTCTGGTCTTTTTCTCTGTCTCTGTCTTCCTCTGCGCCTCTGCGTTAAAATATCCTGTGCCCTGCCTGCGCCTAAATCACATCAGAAATAATTTCGCTGATGTCCTTAATCTCCAGTACACCTTCATCCAACTCGATGCTGCTGGCGGTAAAGTTGGTGATGCAGTAGGGGCAGGAGGTAACCAGCACCTCGGCACCGGCATCGACCGCCTGTTTCACCCGCAGATCGGAGAAACGATCCTCTTTGGGGGTTTCAACCCAGATCCGGCCGCCACCGCCACCGCAGCACAAACTTTTTTCGCGGTTGTCGGCCATCTCACTCAACTTCAAACCTTCAACCTGTTGCAACAGTTCGCGTGGCTCGTCGTAGATTCCGTTATGCCGTCCCAGATAACAGGGATCATGATAGGTAACTTTTTTGGCATACTTGCTTTTGAGTTTCAGGCGTCCTGTACTGACCAGCTCATTGATAAATTGTGAAATGAACACCACTTCGAAGTTGACCATAAACTCGGGGTATTCATTTTTGAAAGTATGGTAACAGTGCGGCGAGGAGACCAGAACCTTTTTCACCCCGTGGTCAATAAACTCCTTGATATTGTCCTTGGCCAGCCGTTTGAACAGTTCTTCATTGCCGGTTTTACGAATACTCTCACCGCAGCAACTCTCTTTGTTGCCGAGAATCCCGAACGCGACTCCAGCCTTGTTGAGAATATTGGCGGTGGCAACGGCCACCTCTTTCATCCGTGGATCGTAGCTGAGATAGCAGCCGGTAAAATAGAGCACTTCCATCTCTTCAGTGTGCGTCTTGACTGTCAGCCCCTTGGCCCATTCTGCCCGTTTTTCCCGTTCGCCCCCCAGAGAGTTGCCCTCTGAAGTCAAGCTGGCGACCACCGTCTGAATCGGGCCGATGTTGCCCGGATAGACATCATATTCAGCACCAAGCTTGCGCAGGGCAACCCCGGCAGTAATCTGGTCCACGCCGCGGGGACAATTGACAACACAGGTGTTGCAGGTGGTGCAGCGCCACATCTCTTCCTGGTCAATCTCGGTCAGGCCGAAAGTCGCCTGACGGATCAGCTTGCGCATACTGAAATCACGCACCCGATTCCAGGGGCAAACGGCATCGCAGCGGCCACACTGATAACAGTACTTGAACGAGTCACCGCCATTTTCCTTGATGACCTCGATAATCTCTTTTTCGGGGGCTACAGTTTCCACAATTTCACCTTCCTGGAGACTCCTCAACGGAGAGCCGCTGAGAGGGAGAGATCGCGAAGAAAAACAAATAATCCAACCTTCTCTCCGGCTCTGTTCCTCTCCGACTCTGCGTTAAAATAAAATCTTGTCTCTCCTGCCTCTTGTTCAGCTTTTACTTCTTGGAAATCTGGGCAATCAGGTCACTGACCTTGTCGATACCGAAGCGGTTGACCAGCGATTCGAGACCAATCTCGATCTCGTCGCGTTTTTCCTCTTCTTCGTCATCGATTTCAACTTCGCGTTCTTCTATCGTCAGCGCATCGACCAGGCACCACTTGACACAGAGTGGCTCCTCTTCGCCTTCGCACATGTCGCATTTGAGCGGCAGGCCCGAATCAGGCTCCTTGAACTCTTCGCGTGAGGGACAGGCGGCACGGCAGAAAGCGCACTCGTCGTATTCCTTGCCATCGATGATGTACTTGTCACGCCCGGCGCATTCGGCGACCGCGTAATCTCCGGCGTAGACCGGCACATAGACATCGCGCAGCGGCTCGTGAATCACCCGGATGCGTGAACGGGCCGGGTTGTTGTTACTGTACTTCGGTATGGCGTGAAAGGAGGAGCAGATTACCTCACAGGCGCGGCAGCCGTTGCATTTGTCCACATCGATCTTGATGGTTTTGATGGTTTTGGTTTTCTTGGCACTCATTTCGTTCAGGCCTCCACGCTGGTTTCCGCCGCCGTATCCTGGTCGGCTGCTTCATCGTCCTTACTCAGGATGCCACGCTGGAGAAAATCCTCGCTGACATAACCAAGCCCCAGTTGTTGCAGTGATTCCCGGGTCGGGATGCCATCCTTGTTCCAACCTTTGAGCTTGTAATACTCGTCGAGCAGTTTTTCTTCGAGCTCGGGAAAACGTTTCTTCCAGTGATTGGCTGGTGGCTTCTCATCTTTGCGGCGCATGCCACGGCGAATATTGATAGCCCGCACCAGGGTCCGGTAACGCTTGGCGGCCTCGGTGAGTTTATCCTTGTCCATCTCCATTCCGGTCCCGGCCGAAATAAATTCAGGATAATTATGGATATGGTAGGGCGGTTTGAGCGGGAAGGATGACAGCCCGGCACATTGACCCAGAGCGTCATCGATATAGTGCATCGTCTCCTGCCAGTCGACAATATCGCAGGCCATTTCAACCGTCGGATAGTAGGGATTCGAGTTCTCGCCGCGGAATTCCCAGTCGAGCAGAATCTGTTTGAACTTCTCATCGGGAACCTGAATCCAGTCCGAGACGAAGGCTTCGCGTTCCTCTCTGGTGGCAAAAGGTGCCTGGGGAAACTGGCCCTCGATCTGGGTGATGTTCATCTTTTCCCCGGTGGCGTACATCAGAAAATAGACCGGGTTGAGCATCGACAATTTGAGCGGCAGCTGCTCATGCTTCTTGATATTGTTGTGAGCATAGGCATCGGCGCCGTTGCCGATCTTCTTCGCTGCCCAGTAGGTGCCATCGGCCAGTACGTCGCCGATCCCTTCACGGCGCACAATCTTGTCGAGCAGATAGAAGAAGCGGCCCTCATTATCCTCGGGCATATCGGGAAAGTCTTTATCGGTCAAAATGCCATTTTCGAGCAGTTCGAGAGCAAAGGCCATGACCTGTGGGGCGGAAAACCCATCGACGCCGTACTCGGTGGCTTTCTGAGCGATGCGCAGACCAAAATCAAGGTCAGAAAACGCGCCCATGGTGTAGGTCAGTTTGGTAAAACATTTCATCATGTAGGTTGGCAGGCCCGGCATCGAAATGGTCGCACCACATTTCATCGGACAGTTGAAGCAACTGATCAACCGGGTGCGGGCCTTTTCCATGGTTTCGGTCCACTCTTTTTCGACCTCTTCATTCCAGAAGTCACGACGGCGGACCCGCGAGTTGCCCCACATGAAGTTTTCGGTGTGCCACTTCTCGTCGTGGACCTTCATCTCCTGCGGTGAACCAAGACCGGCCAGAATCGGCATAACCCCGGGAATCGGGTTGTCTTCACGATGTTTGATATATTTAAGAACGTCGTTGCACAGTTCCATATATTTTTCCGGATCAGCAACGTTGAGATCTTTGGTGCCACGAACCACGATGGCCTTCACCCCCTTGTCGCCCATCACCGCACCAATACCACCACGACTGGCACTTGACCGACCCTGCTCGACCGAGGCATAGAAGACCCGGTTTTCTCCGGCCATCCCGATTGCCGCGACCTGGGCCTTGGGCTCGTTCAGTTCCTCCCGGATCAGTTCGGCGGTTTCGATCGAACCCTTGCCCGCGAGATGCGAGGCATCGCGAAGTTCAACCTTGTCATCCTTGATCCATATGTAAACCAGATCAGGAGACTTGCCGCGCAGAATGACCTTGTCGTAACCGGCATACTTTAACTCTGGAGCCCAAAAGCCGCCCATCATCGAAAAGGCCAGCAACTTGGTCTGGGGCGAGATAGTCGAAACAATGGTCCGGTTGCAACCGGTCGCCGGGGTGCCGCAGAGAAGTCCGGCGCCGAAGATCAGCAGGTTCTCGGGTGAAAAAGCCTCAACCTCAGGCGGAACCCGGTCCCAGATGATTTTTGCGTTGGTTCCCAGGCCACCGAGATAGAGTTCTGTATCTCTGGGATCAGAGGCGACCTTTTCGATGTTTCCTCGAGTGAGATCGATTTCCAGATTGAATCCTGTCTCTGCATACCTCATGTTCTGCCCCTTTTAGCAATTCGTCGGTCGTAAGTTTTTTGTGTCATCCCGCTATAGGTTTACCGATCTGATTCGTCGGCAAAAACTGAAATGACAATGTGTAAACGATCCGTCAGGTTGATCGAGAAATAGCGTCTGTCGGTGGCATTCCGGCGAAGGAATTACTGCCACGGAGAGAGATTCATGTAAATAAGTACCGCAATACCTATTTGGCAGTCAAGAAAATATAACAACGTTATTTATTTTTGTATAAACCGCCGCTCTCTGCTAGCCTGAGGCTGTTCTTACGCGAATGATGGAGGAGCAAGATGACCGAAATTCTGACAATCGATAAAAATGGCAGTCGCACCGGTCAGCGGCAATTGGTGGCTGAGTATCCATTACGTCTGGTTGTAAACGATCAGGAATTGACGACCCTGATTGCCTCACCCCATCAATTGAATTATCTGGTGATCGGATTTCTGCACCTGCAAGGATTGATCGACACCAAAGAGGACCTGCTCCTGATGGGAATCTGTCAAAACGAGGGGGAGGCTCAGGTGCGAATTCGTGGAACATTACCCAGCAAATTACGTCAGGTTCTGACCAGCGGCTGCGGGGGAGGGATTTCCTTCAATCTGCCAAGCGCAACCCGGATTTCTTTTCCACCTGTGAATTATTCATTCAACCAGTTGCAACAGGCAATGGCGCAACTCAACAAGCTGGCTGAAGCCTACACATCCCACGGTGGTATTCATTCAGCAGGGGTCAGTGATGGCGAGCAGATTCTGTTGCATGCCGAAGATCTGGGGCGTCACAATACCCTTGACCGGATTGCCGGTGAAGCCCTTGACCGGGGAATTGATCTGCGCGGTCGATTGCTGGTGACTTCGGGGCGAATCTCTTCGGAAATGGCCGGCAAGGCCAGCCAGCTTGGAATCGCCCTGCTGGCATCACGAACCTCACCGACCGATATGGCGGTTAAACTTTGTCAGCAGGCCGGAATAACCCTGGTCGGCTATCTGCGCGGTGGGCGCTGTGAAGTCTACTGTCATGCCGAGAGGTTGCAAACGTCCTCAGAATAAAACCGGACCATTTTTGCCACCAAGACACCAAGAAAAACAAGAAATAAAAGATTTTACCTTGGTGCTCTTCGTGTCTTGGTGGCTATATTGCCTTTACCAAACCCCGGCCCTTATCCTGAAGCAAAAAACAGAATATCCCCCCGAAAGAGAAAGAACTTGTCCCCCGAGCCGCATTTATGGTACCAGAATACCAGTATTAAAACCGCAGTCGTCTCCACAATGGGTATTTGCCATGATGGACCAGATTACTATCCGCAATGCTGTCCTGTCTGATCTTGAGGCTGTCATCGCTCTGGATCTTGTTGGTGTCAGCGAAGAAAAACCGACCTATTGGCGAGGAATCTTTGATCGTTATGTAACCGCTGGCAAAGATGGCGGTTTTTTTCTGGTCGCCGAAACTCAGGATGAGGTCATCGGTTTTATTGTTGGTGAAGTACGGGCCTGGGAATTTGGCTCGCCCCCTTGTGGCTGGGTTTTTGCCATGGGTGTATCGCCGCAGACCCGTGAACAGGGGGTTGGCGAACTGATGTTTCAACAGATGTGTGAACGCCTCAAAAAGGCCGGGGTGACCATTGTACGCACCATGGTTGATCGCGAGAACAAGCTGACCCTGTCCTTTTTTCGTAGTCAGGGGCTGCGAACCGGGCGCTATATCGAACTTGAAAAGTCAATCGATGGTCTCTAACCACCGAATTATTGCGGGAGCTGTGCGATGAAACTGCATAAGGCAAGTCTGTTTGGGCTCTATGCCGTCCTTGAACTGGCCAGCAACCCCAAACGTCAGCTTTCAGCTACCGACATTGCCGACAAGTACGGGATTTCTACTCATCACCTGGCAAAAGTATTACGAACTCTGGTGCGCTCGGGTCTGGTACAGGCCGTACGCGGAGCAGGCGGTGGTTATCGCTTTTCGGGAATCGTCAATCGAACAACGTTGCTTGACGTGATTGAGTTGTTTGAATCCCTCGAATCTGAACTGGATGCCCCCGCTCCCCAGGGGCAGGCGGCCAGCGCGGTCATTGAAGAACTGCAAAGTATCACCCGCGAAATTGATGATCTGACCAAAGCAGTTCTTGACACAATCACCCTTGAAACGGCTCTTAACGGCTCACGCCAACGAGCCCTTTCACCATCCTGATTTTCTCTCTTGCCACAATGGATGACTCCCTTGAGGAAGAACCGGTAACATGCGGACAGAAAACGACAACAAGGACAAAATAAAAACCGGTCGGATTGGTGATCGTCCCTACTGGATTCTCAATCTTTCAATTTTGATTCGGGCTGTGCACCAGATCGGCGCGGCAGTTTTTCTGGCCGCCTATCTGCTTGACGTTATTCCCGGCCCACCCAAGCTCTATGTCGGCATTGTTTTTGTCAGTGGCGGCTTGCTGTTGGCCGCTGAATGGCTGAGACATCGTCAGATCTTCAGAGAGCTGGCAGGAATGATCACAATCGTGAAGCTTGGGTTGCTCGGTGCCGCCTATCATGGGCTGCTGCCACCACTGGAAACTGTTTTGCTGGCGTTTTTTATTGCTTCACTCGGGGCCCACGCGCCCAAAAAAGTTCGCCACCGGTTGCTTTTTTAATCCCGGAGAAACTCTTGTCTATCCTGCGTCGAGGTCGCTCGTGAGAATCATCAATTCTGTCGCCGCGGTCTTCTGCTGTCAAAATCAGATTTTTGCCTTGCGCCGCCAATCCCATCTCGACGCTTTTCCGGGTTATATCTCTTTTCCGGGCGGCAAAATTGACAGAGAAGATTGCCGTTCCGTGTATCCTGCTCCTTTCCTGCGGGATTGGGATGGGCAGAAAATGCACGCCCTGGTCCGTGAGGTCCGCGAGGAGCTGAATTACGACCTGCCAGAGGCCATTGCCTCCGGCCAGGTGACGGCGGTCAGCTATCTTGCCCGAGTTCTGGCACCACCTCTTGTTGCAGTGCGTTTCCATCTGCACGTCTATCGGATTGATTTAAAAACACCCCAGGTGTTTACCCCTGACGAAGGAGAAATCGCAGACTGTTTCTGGACAACGCCGCGCCAGTTGCTCGAC
This sequence comes from Deltaproteobacteria bacterium, assembly GCA_024276935.1. GTDB lineage: Bacteria > Desulfobacterota > Desulfuromonadia > Desulfuromonadales > Geopsychrobacteraceae > Geopsychrobacter. Next base: position 9,574 of record JAJRWH010000022.1, on the reverse strand, counting down.
AGCTTCACCGCTGGTGATGCCTTGATGGTTCCTCCGCTGCGTCGGGTCCTCGATGCTCTGGAACATAATCCCCGCGCACGCAAGTTTGGTAACCTGTCACCAGAGTATGACGAAGAAAATTACGTGGCCCGTTTTGAACTGCTGAGTGGCGTGCAGGTTCTCCCGGTTCCATCACACAGTTTCCCCCCTGAAAAGCGAACCAATGCCTTTTTACTTGGCGATCAGGACGCACCTCGAATTCTGGTGGATCCTTCCCCCGAATCGCCACAGGTGCTCGAGAAATTGTTGCGTACCCTTGCGCAGGATCGTCTGAATGCCCTGTTTTTGACCCATCATCATCAGGACCACCATGAATATGCTCCCCGGCTGGCAAAGCGCCTGAACCTGCCGATCTGGCTCAGTGAAGACACGCATGAACGGATTCTGCAAAAATATGGCCGTGATTATTTTGCCGAAATCAAGATTGAAATCAAACGGGAAGGCGATGTCCTGACCCGCTGGAAGAACGAACCCGTACAGGTCTATGCCATTCCAGGCCATGATGCCGGACAACTGGGGCTGGCACCTGAATCCCTGCGCTGGTTTCTGGTCGGTGACCTCATTCAGGGTTTTGGAACTGTGGTGATTGCCGCTCCGGAAGGTAACATGGCGGCCTACTTCAAGACTCTGGAGCGAATTATCACCCTCGATCCGGCGGTCATTCTCCCCTCGCACGGCACCCCAATGCGCAGCACCCACCGCTTGCAAACCACCCTGCAACATCGCCATCAGCGTGAAGAGGAGATCTGTCAGTTAGTTGCCGATGGTAAAACAAAAACAGAAATCCTCAGCACTATCTATCAGGATATCCCCCCGCAGCTGCACAGTTTCGCCATGCAGAATATCGACTCACACCTGGCAAAACTACGCCGGGAAGGGCGGCTGGCAGGGGGTTGAACAGAAATTGACTGAGGTTTTCCCCCAGACGACAGACCTGATTTCGGATCACAGCCGATTGTTAGCCAGGCTCCTATCCTGAGATAAGGTCAAACCACTTCTGAATATCACTGTGGGGAAAAACAGTGGAATCCAGGAACAGACTTGTCAGGGCACAAGTCAAGCACCTCCCTTTCATTTCCTTTCACAATCCTCCTGCTTCAGCTAATATGCTTTAATCTCTGTTCAATCCAATTTTGCTCAACTGTTTTTTCAAAGAGGTGAACTGTGCACGGCTGGTGTGGAAAAATTCTGCGGGTCAACCTGAGCGACCAGACAACGGACGAGCTGCGTCTCGACCCCCAGATTTACGCGCGCAATCTAGGCGGCAAGGGACTGGCCGGAGAGCTGCTGTTTGAACATTTTCAGCGCCGCTGGGATGATCCACTGCTGCCGCTGGTTTTGATGACCGGGCCGTTGAACAATACCGCATCGCCGACCTCAGGACGAATGACGGTCATGTCGCGCTCACCACTGACCGGCGCGGTCTGCGATGCCTCGGTCGGCGGCAAAATGGGGACCCTGCTCAAGCGCGCCGGTTATGACGGAATCATCCTCAGCGGCAAAAGCCCGGACTGGTGCGGGCTGAATATCTGTGACCATGGGGTTTCATTTACAGACGCCCGTCAGCTGTGTGGATTGGAAACCTCAGCCATTCACCACCGCCTGCAGGCGGCACCCGGGATGGAGAAGGGCGCCCACGCCATGATCGGCCCGGCGGCAGAACAGGGCGTGCGCTTTGCTGCGATTGTTTTCGATGGCCATTACTTTGCCGGGCGTGGCGGGCTGGGGCTGGTGATGGCCGCGAAGAAACTGAAACATATTTCGGTGGTCGGCAACCAGAAAACGGCCATATTCGACCAGACTGAGCTCCAGGCGGCCCAGGAAGAAATCTACCGTCTGGTCGCCGCTTCGCCGATTTTGACCGGCGACCTGGGGATCAGCAACTACGGTACCGGTGCGCTCTACGACCTGATGCGCAGCCGCCGCATGATGCCGACCGCCAACTTTCGCCAAACCTGGTTCGAACATTCCGCCGCGATGAATGCCTCAGCCTATAAAAAGCGTTACAAGACCAAAAAATTTGGCTGCGCCGGATGCCACATCCTGTGCAAAAAGGTCGGCATCAAGGGCGAGATTATTCCCGAATTTGAAACCATGTCACACTTCAGCGCCCTGATCGGCAATAGCAATCTGGAAGCAGTGGTCGAAGCCAACCGGATCTGTAACGAAGCGGGGATGGATACAATCTCCGCCGGGGTCACCCTGGCAACCTATGCCGAACTCAGCGACCAGCAACTTACCCCAGACAAGATGCTCGACCTGCTGGCAGATATCACCACCGGGCGCGGCGAGGGCGGCGCCTTGGGGCAGGGGGCTTTGCGCCTGGCGACAAAAGCCGGTAGGCCGGAACTGGCGATGGTTTCAAAAGGACTGGAGTTCCCCGCCTACGATCCGCGCGGTGCCCAGGGCATGGCACTGGCCTATGCCACCTCGACCCGTGGCGGTTGCCACCTGCGCGCCTATCCGATCTCCCATGAAATTCTGCGTAAGCCGGTCGCCACCGACCGCTTTGCCTTAAGTGGCAAGGCACGGATCATCAAGATCAGTGAAGATATGAACGCAGTGGTTGACTCGCTGACCGCCTGCAAGTTTCTCTTTTTCGCCGCCTCGCTCGAAGAGTACGCCCGGGCCCTGAACGCAGTAACCGGGCTGCAGACCAGCGCCCAGCAGCTGCTCGCAACCGGTGAGCGAATCTACTACCGCGAGCGGATCATGAACGCGCGCAACGGTTTTGCTGCCAGCGATGACGATATTCCGGCACGCTTTTTTGCAGAAAGCGGCAGCAGCAGTGCAACCATTCAGGTCGCGCCGCTCGACCGCCAGGAGTTTCTACAGGAACGCGCCGCCTACTACCGCATCCGCGGGCTGGATGAAAACGGCCTGCCGACGGCAGAAAAATGCGCCGCGCTGGAACTGCCATGCTGAAGCTGCTGAATAAATACGCGCAGAAACTGGTGAGCCACGGACTCTGCCTGCCTGACACGCCGCTGGTTGGCGGCGTCAACGACCGCGTGCTCTGGAACCGTAAAGACCCTCGCACTGCCGAGCTGGAAAAGATTATCGCCGGGCTCAACATCAACAGCATCATCCTGGCCCGGCCGGTTGATCCCTTCGCCACCATCCTCGATTATCACTGCCGTAACAGCGAAAGCGAGTTTGTACCCGAAGACACCGAAACCCGTACCTTTCTGCACTCAATCCCGGTGGCGCGCTCCTTAAGAGCTGAAGAGATCGTTCCGTTGCTGCAAAAGCGCAAGGGCTGTGTCATCGAAGGGCAGGGGATCATCACGACCGGCACAGTCAGCCCGGAACAGGCTTTTGTCGTTTTCAGTTCGATTATTTTTTCAGCTTTTGTGAAGTTTTTCGTCGATTACGCTTATGCCCTGCACTCCGGCCCAGTGGATGAAGAAGCACAAAAACTGCTGCCGCAACTGCTGGCAGCCTATGAACGGTTTCTACCTGTAGGCCCGCCAACCGAACTTGCGACAGGGCCTTTTTCAGCAGCAGATGAGATTGTTCAGGCGATGATCGAAGCCGGACAGGCGACGGTTGACGCACGGATGGTTGATTCGTTCTTCGGTAATATTTCTTATTTTGCCAACGAGCATGTCTACATCAGCCAGACCGGTTCGTCGCTGGATGAACTGGCAGGCTGCATCGACGCCTGTCCCCTCGACAACTCGGCCTCGACCGGCATCACCGCCTCAAGTGAACTGGTCGCCCACCGCGACATCTATCTCGGCGGTGATCAGCGGGCAATCCTCCACGGCCATCCCAAATTCAGCGTCATCATGTCGATGCTCTGTTTTGAACCCGACTGCAAAAACCGCGGTAAATGCCATATCCGCTGTGAAAAGGCGCGATTTATTGATGACATTCCGATCATCCCCGGTGAGGTTGGCACCGGCCCCAGAGGACTCAGTCGCACCCTGCCACCTGCGGTGCAGGGTCGGCGCGGTGCCATCGTCTATGGCCACGGGGTTTTTACCGTCGGCAACAACGATTTTCGCGAGGCATTTACCAGTCTCGCCACCATCGAAGATGCGTGCCGGGCAGCTTATCTGCAGTTGATTGGTGAGCTTGCTGCCCAGCGAGAATGAACCCTGCTACAGCTGAAAATCTGTGCTTATGCCCGGGCAAAAGGGCTGGGATTACACAGGTTTTTACTTTCTTTGGCGACGGCATTACAATTCAGGCAACGATGGCCAGGATCCTCCATCAAGCCCTTGACCTGTTCTTCTTTGCCCTCCTGACGCAAATTACAGATATGCAACCAATGCCCTTCCGGATCTTTACAAACAGCTTTTGCAGAATCTGACATAGAACCTCCGTATGAGATGATTGAATGTCAATTATATCATTCTTCGACCCGCCTGGTAGAATCTGCGCTCCTTGAGCTCCTGACGGTTCGACCTCAAAAAAGGTCGGCGCCCCGATTCTTTTCCCCGACACTGTTTTGCAGAGCGAAACCAGCGAAAAAACTGCAGGAATCTGCTTTTCCTCAGCCTCCTGATGAGTTATCGTGATCTCATCTGTCAGCTGGCGCGACAAGCGTTTTCAATCGTAAAATTGTGTCATATGCAATAGTAAACAGAGCAACCGCGACAGAGTTGCTGGCCTCATTTGTATCCTCAACCAAGACAGGGACATCTCATGAGAGAACGAAAAATTCTGGTTCCCCTCGACGAATCACCTATTGCTGCTCGCACAGTAACCAATTTGATTGCCCACAAGGAAAAAATCATCTTTCCCCTAACCCTGTTCCACGTTCTGGACCTGGGAAGACTTTCTGCGCGGGGCTTTCCTGAAGTCACCTTCAGCCAGTTTGAAAAGCGTGCCCGCCAGGAGGCTGAAGACTTCCTCCTGCAACAAAAGCAGCGGTTTGAAGAAGCTGGTATCAAGGTAGAAACTCTCCTCAAAGAGGGGCCGGCCCGTGAAACAATCTGCCGCATTGCCGACAATGGCGACTACGACCTGTTGGTGGTCGGCAGAAACCCCGAAGGGGAATTGCGCAGCCTGCTGTTTGGCCAGGTCATCAACCATGTTGTCCACCAGGTCAGCTGCCAGGTTCTGATCGTTTAGTCCCGGTTCCCGGGGGGGGATGAGGGGAGACCTCTTGCGTAAAGGATTCAACCGGCATGACACGCAAATCACTGGCAAAAGGTGGAGAGTTCCTTCTGACTGAAGCTCAGGGGATGCCCTTGTCCACCCCCGAAGATTTCACTTCGGAACATCGCCAGATCGCTGAAACGACTGAAGCCTTCGTTAAAAACGAAATTCTCCCCGATCTGGAGCGTCTTGAAGAGCAGGATTTTACTCTGCTGGTCGAAAAACTGCGGGCCTGCGCTGATCTGGGGCTGTTTCTGGTCGATATCCCCGAAGAAGAGGGCGGCCTGGAACTCGACAAGGTCACCAGCATGCTGGTGGCAGAAAAGATCGGCCCCAGTGGTTCTTTCGCCATTACTTCCAGTGGCCAGACCGGAATCGGCTCGTTGCCGCTGGTCTATTACGGCACCAGCGCCCAGAAACAGAAATATCTGCCCAAACTGACCAGCGGTGAGTGGATCGCAGCCTACTGTCTGACCGAACCCGATTGTGGCAGTGATCCACTAAGTGCCCGTACCATCGCCACCTTAAGTGACGACGGCTCCTGCTATCTGCTCAACGGAGTCAAGCAGTTCATCACCAATGCCGCGTTTGCTGACCTGTTCACCGTCTTTGCCAAGATAGACGGCCAGCAGTTTACCGCCTTTCTGGTTGAACGTGACAGAGCGGGCCTCTCGATTGGCAATGAAGAAAAAAAGATGGGCCTCAAAGGAACCTCGACCGCCCAGGTGGTCCTGGATAATGTCAGGGTCCCGGTCGAAAACCTGCTCGGCGAAGTGGGCAAGGGGCACAAGATTGCCTTCAACGTCCTCAATATCGGACGACTGAAACTTTCTGCCACAGTTGTCGGCGCGGCCAAAAGTGCCTTTGCCGAAGCCGCCGGTTATGCCGTTGAGCGTAAACAGTTCGGTCAACCCCTGGCAGGGTTTGGCGCAATCCGTGAAAAACTGGCCGATATGAGTGCCACACTTTTTTGTGCCGAATCGCTCCTGTATCGGGTCGCCGGACTGCTGGATGAGCGGATCGCGACTCTCGACCGCACAAGTGAAGATTACTATCGCGATTATCAGCTGGCGATCGAAGAATATGCGGCCGAGTGCGCTATTGCCAAAGTCTTCTGTACCAATAGCCTGGCCCTGATCGCGGATGAAGCCCTGCAGATTCATGGTGGCTACGGTTATATCCGTGACTACCCAATTGAGCGTTTTTACCGCGATGAGCGAATCAATCGAATTTTTGAAGGAACCAACGAGATCAACCGCCTGCTGATTCCCAACCTGTTACTGCGCCGTGCAACCGGTGGCACTCTGAACCTGAAACAGGGGATTGTTGCCGCCAAAACAGGGGAAGGCTCCAAAAACCTTTCTGACCACAGCCGGTTCGCACCAGAATTTCAACTGTTGTCCGGTCAAAAAAAAGTTTTGCTCCTGCTGTTGGATGCTGCGGAAAAACATCTTCACCAACAAGAGGTTCTGCTTGCTCTGGGTGATCTGATCATCGGTATTTTCGCTTTTGAAAGCGCCCTGCTCCGTGCCGACAAAGCCTTTTCAACCGCCAGTTCGCTCCGCCAGCAAACCCTGGAGGGCCTGATCAAGACGGTTTCTTTTACTGCAGTTTCCAACTTTCAGATAACAGCAAATCGTTGTGCGGCCTATACAGGTTCTGCCCTGCAACAAACCATCACCCAGCACTGCAACTATCCCGTCACGGGCCTGCTGGACGCCAAGCAGCATCTGGCCGAAGTTGCAACAGAGTCGGGAGTTTACCCGTTTTGAGCGAAAGCCCGGAAAACTATTTCAACGCAGAAACGCTGAGAGGGAGAGTCCACAGAGAAAAATAAAATCACATTTTACTTTAAAATCCTTGAATTGACCTTGCTTCTCTCTGCCTCCTCTCCGTCTCAGCGTTAAAGTGCCCTTGACCCTGGTGATATTTCGGAAACCCTTTCGTTTATCCTTTTTGTGAGCTGGAGGTACGCCATGAACCCAGTCGAATTTGCCGCGCTCGATTTTGCTCCACCCCTTGTCTCGCTTGAGGGTTCCCCTGAAACCGGTTTTATCTTCTCTGCTGCCACCCCCCTGCAACCTTACCGCGAAAACCTCGGACAGATGCTGCATCACTGGGCCCGGCAGACACCCGAACGTATTTTTCTGGCAGAGCGCAACCCTGAAGGAGCCTGGCGACGCCTGAGTTACGCCGAGGTTGAACAGCAGGCCAGGGCAATCGCCCAGGCCCTGTTGAATCGCCATCTGGGTCCCTATCAACCCGTGATGATTCTCTCTGGCAATGCGGTCGATCATGCGCTGCTGATGCTCGGCTGTTTCATTGCCGGAGTCCCCATGGTGCCAGTCTCGGTTCCCTATTCGCTGCTGAGCAAGGATCACGGCAAACTGCGCCATATCTTTGCTGAGATCCGGCCCGGAATGGTTTATGTGGCTGACGCCGAGCTTTTTGCCGCCCCCCTGGCCAACCTTGACTTAGCTGGGGTTGAACTGGTTGCCAGCCAGGGAGCACTGGCAGAAATACCCACCACCCCCTTCTCTGAGCTGCTTACGACCCGGATCACTCCAGAAGTCGAACAGACTGCCGCCCATGTCACCCGGCGTACGGTTGCCAAAATTCTCTACACCTCCGGTTCAACCGGCCAACCCAAGGGGGTGATCAACACCCATGGCATGCTCTGCGCCAATCAGCAGATGCTCGCCCAGATCTGGCCTTTCACTGCTCAGACCCCACCGGTATTGGTCGACTGGTTGCCCTGGAACCACACCTTTGGTGGCAACCACAACTTCAACCTGGTTCTCAACCAGGGCGGGACCCTCTACATTGATGCAGGCAAACCGGCTCCGGGTCTGGTCGAACAAACGGTGAAAAATCTGGCTGAAATATCGCCGACCATCTATTTCAATGTCCCGGTTGGTTACGCCATGCTCCTGCCGCACCTCGAACAGGATGAAGCACTGCGCAACAATTTTTTCAAAAATCTGCAACTGATCTTCTATGCCGGAGCTGCCCTGCCCCAGGATTTATGGGAGCGTCTGGAAAAGGTCGCCATTCAGGCCACCGGCAAGAAGGTTCTGATGACCTCCTCCTGGGGAGCAACCGAAACCTCACCACTGGCCACTGCCGCTCATTTCCCGCTTGAAAAAGCCGGTGTCATCGGAGTCCCCTGTCCCGGAGTCTCGCTCAAAATGCTGCCCAACGGCGACAGCTACGAATTACGTGTCAAGGGGCCCAACGTTACTCCCGGCTATTTTCGGCGTCCCGATCTGACCGCCGCCGCCTTCGATGAAGAGGGCTACTACCTGATCGGCGATGCAGGGCGCTTTGTTGACCCCGATGATCCCTCCAGGGGAATCTCTTTTGATGGCCGGGTGGCTGAAGATTTTAAACTGATCAGTGGTACCTGGGTCCGGGTTGGACTGCTGCGGGTTGCTGTCCTGGCGGCCGCTGCACCAATCCTGCAGTTCGCTCTGGTCACCGGCCACGACCGGGAACATGTCGGGATTCTTGGCTGGCCGAACCTTGCCGCCTGCAAAGGACTCTGCAAAGACATTACCGAGGATATCACCCCGCAAGAGCTGATCTGCCGTCCCGAAGTTGAAAGTTTTCTGCGTCAGGCGCTGGAAAAGTACAATGCCGCCCAATCCGGCTCGGCAACCCGCATCGCCCGTATCATGCTGATGAGTGAACCGCCCGACAGTGATGCCAACGAAATTACCGATAAGGGCTATATCAACCAGCGGGCGGCCTTGCAACGCCGCCAGGATCTGGTTGAACAGCTCTACGCCGAAACCCCGGGTAAAAACATTATTCAGTTATAGAGATTGGTTGCCTGAAGGCCTCTTGGTTAGTTTTGTTGTAGATTGTCGAACGGTTTATCTAACGGCGATCGAAAAATCAATAGCAAGTTTCTGAAATTTCCTTTGGTTGCCCGTTAAGAATACTCCAGTCCGACGGGCTGCCGCTCTTCTTAAGGTCATCTTTTCCGCTATTTCCTTCGTGATCTGGAAAACTCGCTCTGGTCTGACCCTGCGAATGTCATAAAAGGCCAAAGCGTTCAGTCGATCCATTGCAGCAGTTCTTCGCGCAGAAAAGCGAGGCGTCGCGCCTGAACCACCTTGATGCCGTAACTCTCACAGCGCACCCGGTCGACCTTTGGAAGCGGGAGGAAGCTGACCAGCATGGCTTTGCCGAAGCTGCCGCCGACAAAATCGCGCAGGGTATCCAGCTTGTAGCCGACATGGGCGGCCCGGGTCTCCGCCCGTCCCGGGTTTTCCGTCCCGGCAAGGTTGGCGGTTTTGCATTCGACAAGGTGCAGCCGGTTTCGGGCCGTGAATGCAAGGTCGATCTCATTTTTCACCTCGTCGGCTGAAACGATTTTAAGGTTCGCCTCGACATTGTATAAACGCCCCGCCCGCTTGAGCTG
>JAJRWH010000021.1 GCA_024276935.1 Deltaproteobacteria bacterium | reverse complement strand
TCGGACAAAACCGAGTTCATACATCATGGTCCCGAAGTGCTTTTTGGTCAAAGGGTGAATCACTTGCGGTCCACGACCAAACAGACTGTAGGTGTCGCCAACCTTGACCTGATCCAGGTTTTCCATATTGAGAAAAACCAGGTCATTTTTTGTCAGAAGGACACGGTCATCAACTGAATCGACCAATGTTCCAAGCGGTTTCTCATCTGTCTTGATGAATCCGTCACCACTGCCTGGGGCCCTGAGTGTCACAACTTTTTCTTTTGCTTCCGGTTTTGCCGCAGGTGTTTCAGGAGGGGGGGGCGGTGCTTCTGTGACCACCGGAGCCGGGCTCTGCTCTTTGGGTGGTTTGGCTGCGGGAGTCTTCTTCTGTGCTCCGGAATATTCAGGGATCAGTTCAATCCGCCCGTTGTAGAGGCGAACTTTTTGCCCGGGATAGATCAGGTGCGGGTTGGTGATGTCGGGGTTGTTGGCCCAAAGATTCGGCCAGTAGTAGGGGTCTTTGACGAAGCGTTCGGAAATCCCCCAGAGAGTGTCCCCCTGTTTGATGGTATAGCTGCGGGTCTCTGCGGCATAGACCGACAGCGACGGCAGACCAGCAATCAGCAGGAACAGCAACGATAGCCATAAGCGGATCAATTTATTCATGGTCTCCCTCTAAGTGTGCCAGTTTTATCAACGGGACTCGGTGGCCCGCATGAGTCGTTTGAGTTCAGAGCTGTCCGGATAGTGGCTGCTCAGCATCTGCAGCATGGCTCTGGCGTTATCTTGTGCACCGCTCTCGCGGTAGTATTGAACCAATCGTGCCATGGCTGCCGGAGCTTTGTTCTGTTGCTGTGGATTGTCGATAACGCCAAGCAGAACCGTTTCTGCCCTGCGCGGTTTTTGCTGCGCAAACAGGGCTTCGGCCATCCAGTAACTGGCATTGCCGGTATATTCATGTTCCGGATAACGTTCAATAAAAGCTCTGAAGCCCGCTTCGGCTTTTTCCATCTGGCCGGTTGCAATGGCGGCAAATGCTTCCAGATACAAACTTGCCGCCTGCGAGAGCTGAGCAATTTCGGCTGCTGATGGCTCTTCAATGGTCGGTTCCGTTTCTGTTGTGACAGGAACGGTCGGGATGCTGAGCTCAGTTGCCGGTTGAGCCTCGTTTACAGGCTCGCTGCTCGGTTGCCGGTTTTGCAAACGAGCCAGCTGCTGCTGAAGGTTCTCCAGTTGTTTGGCCTGCTGCTGCTGAATTTGCAGCAACTGGTCAATACGTTGTTGCAGATCATTTGCTGCAGGTGGTGGGGCACAGCCTGCAAACACCAGGATAAACGCTGATAGCAAAAGGTGTACGGTGTTAACCCGGCGTACTTTATTGATTCGTTTCATAGTCATCCATAGGTTCTTGTTAATCTCGTAAAAATTATAGGGTTATTAAGAGGTTGTCAAGTTTTTCGCTCGTCATGCTCTACACCTTCGCCCGTAGGCTGTGTTATTCTCACCCGCTCAATCGCGACAATATAAAGGATTGATCAGGATGAACAGAATGGATAACTCTCTCGAACTGCTGGTTCCGGCTGGCGATCCGGACAAGTTGAAAACGGCAATTCGCTTTGGAGCCGACGCCGTCTATCTCGCCGGGAGCGATTTCGGGTTGCGGGCGCGAGCCGGTAACTTCAGCTTTTTCCAGCTTGAGCAGGCCCGGCAGCAGACAAGAGCTGCGGGAGTCAAGATGTACCTGACCCTCAATGCCAGCCTGCGCGCTTCAGAGTTTCCGGCTCTGGAAGCCTTGCTTGAAGAGTTGAAACCTCTTGAGCTTGATGCGTATATCGTTGCTGATGCCGGGGTTCTGGCCTGTATCCGTCGGGTTGATCCACAGCGGGCCATACACATGTCAACTCAGGCCAATACCTGCAATCCGCCAGCGGCCTCTTTTTGGCAGCAGGCCGGGGTCGGAAGAATCAATCTGGCACGTGAACTGACACTGGCCGATATTCAGGCGTTCAAAACGGTTCCTGACCTTGAACTTGAGGCTTTTGTTCATGGTGCCATGTGCGTAGCCCATTCCGGGCGTTGCCTGATCTCAACCGCTTTGACCGGGCGAAGTGCCAACCGTGGCGATTGTGCGCAACCCTGCCGCTGGAATTACAGCCTGGTCGAGGAGATGCGTCCAGGAGAAGCGATGACGGTCGAAGAGGACCAGCGTGGAACCTATCTGTTTAACAGTCGTGACCTCTGTCTGGTGGAACATCTCGGACCTCTTGTTGACGCCGGAGTGAGCAGTTTCAAGATTGAAGGTCGGATGAAGGGAATCTATTATGTTGCCGTAACGACCGATGTCTATCGCCAGGCCCTCGATCGTCTGCTTGCCGGAGAGCGGGAAGTCGATCCCCGTTGGCGAGATGAACTTGATACGGTCAGTCACCGTCCTTACGGAAGTGGCTTCTTGCTGGGGCGGGATGATGCCCAGATCAGTGCGGCAGATACCCGGTATCTGCGCAGCCATGATTTTGTCGGTCTGGTTTGTGACGCCGGAGAAGGTTTGTATGTTGAGGGGCGTAATCGTTTTTTACCGGGGGAAGAATTGGAGCTGATCGGCCCGCAAATGAGAAGAGCGGTGATTCGGGTTGCTGGTCTTCGTGGTCTTGATGGGACAGAACTGACGGTTGCTCAACCCAACTCAAAGGTGCGGATTGAGCCTTTTCCTGAATGGGCCGAGGCTGGAGATATGCTGAGGCGTAAGAGGGGCAGGGCGTAAAAAGCAAAAAAAATAGGCGCACCAGCCAGGAGGGATGCCAGGTGCGCCAAATGTTGTTGTTGCCTTGGTTGAAATCTTACCAAATCGGTTAAGTATTGGCAAGTCCGTTTTGGTCTTTTTATGAAATAATTTCTAACAGACTGAAATCTATGGTTTACTTCGGAGGATCTATTTTTTTCAGTGATTTGAAACGGTGGTTTTCGTCGGTCGTCAGCAAAAAATAACCTTCAATGCCACGGGGAGTGATGAAGGGTCGCAGGTGGCGGGCGGCAAAACGCAAGTGCTGCCCCCTGTCAGTTGTTACATTGACCTTAAGTGCCTGTCCTTGATAGTAGCGAGCAATTTCATCCGGGGTGAGGCGCAGACTGAAGCGGTAACTGTGAGTTTGTTTTGGCATTGTCAGCGACTAATAAAAAGGGGGTTGGAGTGATTTACAAGGTTGTTGAAACCAGTGAAGTAACAGATGAAAAACTTGAAGTTCTGCTCAACCAGTGGACCCGGCAGGGGTGGCGGTTCGATTCATTACAGTTCGCGATGCGCGAAGGAAACCGGCGACCGGGGATGGCCTTCATCTTTTTTACCCGTGATGATTCAGCTGAGTACGAGAGCCTGGCAGAGGGTCAATCATCCCATTCTTCCTGATCGCGAAAGCTGATCGTTTTTTTCGGATCAGATAAGGGGGTGGCCCCGCAGTGCTTGCAAGCCGGTTCGGTTGCCTCCTGGTCGTAAAGAACCTCACTGTCAAGTTGCTGTGGGAGCCCGTGACAGTTGCAGAACCATTGGCGATAAACAGTCATCGGCACCTCCAGGTTACAGGAGGGTTCAGTATAACAGAGATTCCTGAGCGCAGAGTTCTCCTGCGCTTTTCACGTCAGTAACTCAGGCCGGTTTTCTTGCGAACCTTGCGCATGGTTTTAAACGCCACCCGCCGGGCTTTTTCGGCTCCAAAGTCCAGAATCTCACGCAACTGATCCGGTTTGGCAAGTAATTCCTCACGGCGTTCACGAAACGGGGCAAAGAAGTCGCGCATTTTCTCGAACAGCTCCTGTTTGACATCTCCGTAGCGCAGCCCCGGGGTAAGGTAGCGTTGGCGCAATTCTTCACGACCCTCAGAGTCGAGAAAAAGGCTGTAGATCTGAAACAGATTGCAGTTGTCAGGGTTTTTGGCTTCTTCAACCGGGGTCGGGTCGGTGACAATCCGCATCACCTGTTTACGCAGGGCCTTGTCATTCTGAAACAGATCGATGGTGTTGCCGTAGCTTTTGCTCATTTTGCGCCCATCGAGTCCGGGAACGGTTGCAACATCGTTGTCGATTTCAGGTTCGGGGAGGGTAAATACCTCGCCATATTCATTGTTGAACTTGATGGCGATGTCTCGTGCGACTTCCAAATGTTGTTTCTGGTCCTTGCCAACCGGAACTTTTTCACTCTGAAACAGCAGAATGTCAGCAGCCATCAGAACCGGATAGGCAAAGAGCCCATGATTTGGTTTGATCCCCTGGGCGACCTTGTCTTTGTAGCTGTGACAGCGCTCCAGCAGGCCCATCGGGGTAAAGTTTGACAACAGCCAGGCCAATTCCTGAACTTCGGGCAGGTCGGACTGAACCCAGAAGATGCTTTTTTCAGGATCAAGACCCAAAGCCAGAAAGCTGGCGGCAGCTTCAAGAGTGCCGGTGGCCAGGGTCTTGCCATCGCTCAGCGAAGTCTGGGCGTGATAGTTGGCAATAAAACAGAAAAGTTCTTCCTGTTCCTGATAGTCGATCATCTTCTGCATCATGCCGAAATAGTTGCCCAGATGCAGGGCTCCAGAAGGTTGGATACCGGATAGGATACGCATAAGGTTTTTCTCCCGTTCACAGGGGTACAAGTTCGCACGGGACACTAGTGTCCCGTTTGGTTAGTTGTGTCAATTACTTCTGAGTCATTTTGACTGCGGACAAGGCGCGCCGACGCAGGCCTAGCCTGAGTTAAGCCAAGGAGGTGGAACGCAGGTCGCAGCCAAAAGGGCCAGAATTAGAAGGCAGAATTAACCGCACGGGACACTAGCAGAAGCGCCGGAGAATCGTCAACTGGATAGCCACGCTGTTGTCAGAAGAAAAATCGGATCGCTGGCATTAAAACTGTTTCTTGAAGTTTGTCTCAGACCGGATGATGCTGGTCTGAGACAAGATTCAGAGTTTCGTAACCGGGTTCAGGTTTAATCCTTCGGTTCCTGGGCCGCGCCCATCATGCTGGCAAATTGCAGCAGTTGTTGCAGGTCCATCCCGCTTTCTTTGAGAATGCCGAGCATCACCGGAAAAAGCTGCATCATAAAACCTGGCTCTTTGATCACTTCTTTGGCCAGAAGAGGCAGAGTGTCGAGAATAAATGCCTGTTTTTCTTCCTTGCTCAAAGCGAGCAATCCCTCTTTGATTTCATCGACTGTCATGACATCTATCCTTTTGCAGTTTTATTGAAAAAGTGGTTTTCTTCCTCACGCCTCACGCCTCACGCCTCACGCCTCACGCCTCACGCCTCACGCCTCACGCCTCACGCCTCACGCCTCACGCCTCACGCCTCACGCCTCACGCCTCACGCCTCACGCCTCACGCCTCACGCCGAAGG
>JAJRWH010000020.1 GCA_024276935.1 Deltaproteobacteria bacterium | reverse complement strand
CTGAAGGTCCGTTGGAGACTACAACGTTGATAGGCCGGATGTGTACGCACAGCAATGTGTTCAGCTGACCGGTACTAATTGACCGTGAGGCTTGACCATATAGTCTTTTTATCAAGTTTTTCAGCAGCAGCCTGAGTGATCAGTCAATGCAATCGTAAACCAAGGAACCGTTCGATGTTCCAGGTGCGATGTGCGAAGTTAGATTTTTAACCTCGAACGTCGAACCAAAGAGTTTTAAGGTTTTCGGTGGCTATAGCGTAGGGGTCACACCTGTTCCCATCCCGAACACAGAAGTTAAGTCCTACCGCGCCGATGATACTGCATGGGAGACTGTGTGGGAAAGTAGGTCGCTGCCGAAATTATTTGAAAAGCCCGCTGATTCAGTTGAATCAGCGGGCTTTTTCTATTGTAACCAGAGACAAAGTAAACGAGCATTTCAACGCCCAACGCCCAACGCCCAACGCCCAACGCCCAACGCCCAACGCCCAACGCCCAACGCCCAACGCCCAACGCCTCAGGTACGTTTGGCCTCTAAACCATAGGTTTTGATCTTACGGTGCAGATTGGAACGTTCAAGTCCGATCTCTTCGGCCGTTCGCGAAATATTCCAGTTGTTTTCCTCCAGCTTTTGCAGCAGAAACTGTTTTTCAAACAGCTCTTTCGCTTCGCGGTAAGAATTGACCGTTATTTCGCCTACCGGGATCTCGTTCGCAGATTGTCGTGCTTCACTTCTGATCGATGCAGGCAGGTGCTCATAGTCTATCTGTTGCTCAGGTGTCATAATGACCATGCGCTCAATCAGGTTTTTTAATTCTCTGATATTTCCCGGCCAATTGTAATGGGTCAGAGCTTTGATGGCTTCAGGTGTCATGGTTTTGATATCACGACTTTCCTGGCTGCAAAAGTAATTGAGGAAATGATTAACCAGGCGTTCAATATCTTCTTTACGATCTCTGAGTGACGGGACATGAAAGGGGAGAACATTGAGCCTGAAATAGAGGTCTTCACGAAAATTCCCTTCACGAATTTCAGCTTCGAGATCTTTGTTTGTTGCAGCGATAACCCGGACATCAACCTCGATAGTTCGGTTTCCCCCGACACGTTCAAATTTACGTTACTGAAGGATTCTCAAAATTTTGGCCTGAGTCTTCAGGCTCATGTCACCAATTTCGTCAAGAAAGAGAGTTCCGCCATTGGCTTGATCGAATTTTCCTTTGCGAGCGGCGGTCGCACCGGTAAATGCGCCCTTTTCATGGCCGAACAGCTCTGATTCAATCAGTTCTTCAGGAATTGCCGCGCAGTTCACTTCAACAAAGGGAAGGGCAGTTCTGGTCGATTGATGATGGATTGCGCGTGCGACCAGTTCTTTGCCTGTGCCATTTTCGCCTGTAATCAGAACCCAGCCATTGCTTGGTGCCGCCATGGCAATTTGTTTTTTCAATTGTAAAATCGGTCGGCTTTCGCCGATCATTTCATATTCTTTGTTGATTTTGGCTTTAAGGGCCTGATTTTCAGCCATCAACTGGCCGATTTTCATCGCATTCTGAATGCTCAGGAGAACTTTCTCAAGGGAGAGCGGTTTTTCGATGAAATCATAAGCGCCCAGGCGTGTTGCCTTGACGGCTGTTTCGATGGTGCCATGGCCACTCATCATGATAACCAGTTGATTCGGGTTGTTTTCTCTGATCCGGGTCAGGGTTTCCAGGCCGTCTATCCCGGGCATCCAGATATCAAGCAAAATCAGGTCTGGATTCTCATCACGGGCAATGCGGATTGCTTCTTCGCCTGTACTGGCGAACAGGGGTCGGAAGCCTTCGTCGAGTAAAATCCCTTCCAGACTGAGGCGGATGCTTTCTTCGTCATCAACTACAAAAATGGTTTCCATTGTTCATTTCCGGTCAGGTTGTCTCTGTCTGGTTGACAGGGAGTTCAATGATAAACTTGGCCCCTTGAGGGTGATTGTCGCGGACCCTGATATAGCCGTTATGGTCCGAAATAATCGTCGATACGATTGCCAGACCAAGCCCTGTTCCTGATTTTTTGGTTGAGAAGTAGGGCTCAAACAGGCGTTCCTTATCTTCAGTCGGTATCCCCGTTCCCTGGTCCGCAACGGCACAGGTAATGATCTGCAATTCGGGATTATATGAGGTCTCGATTTCGATCTGACCCTGATTGTTACAGGCCGCGACAGCGTTTTCAAGCAGGTTGATCATAACACGTTTGAACTGCTCCCGGTCCAGGTTCGTCAAGGGCAACTTGGAGTCTTTGGTGAATTCTACCTGAATATCCTTGTGCCCTTCCTGGTAGAGAATCAGGGTCTCCTCGATGATTTCATTGAGGTTGCACGGAGCCGGGTTGGTGGCAGGCATTCGGGCAAAGTTGGAAAATTCGTTAACCAGATTCTTCAATTCATCGACCTGGGTAATGATCATCTGGGTACATTCATCAAAGACGGTATCATCGTCATCAAATCGATCAAGATAGCGGCGGCGCAATCGTTGTGCTGAAAGTTGTACCGGCGTCAGCGGGTTTTTTATCTCATGGGCAATGCGTCGGGCAACTTCGCGCCAGGCCGCCATGCGCTGTGCTTTGACCAGTCGTGTCAGGTCGTCAAAAACAACGACCGTTCCCATGAAATCGCCCTGTTCATCCTTGAGGGTCGTCAAATTAACCAGCAGGGTGATCTTGTCATTACCAAAGGGCAGAGACAGTTGTTGGCGAATACTGTCCTTGTCGCTGTGGAAGAGTTCTTTAAGAAGGTCCTTGATCGTCGGTAGATAGTTGGCAGGAACGACTTCTCTGAAGTCCTTGCCGATGACTTCAGCAGCTTTGAAGCGCAACAGTTTCTCTGCGGATTTATTGGCTGTTGTCAGCCGTCCGAATCTGTCAACCGAAATAATTCCGGCGGTGACATTGGCAAGAATGATCGCCATATAGTTACGACGACGCTCCAGCTCGATATTTGAGCGTTGCAAATCCCGGTTGGCCTCTTCGACCAGATCATGCCCCTGGCGCAGATCCGCAGTCATTTTGTTGAAGGCCGCAACCAGAGTTCCAATTTCGTCAGTACTTCTGGTTTCCAGCTGGATGTCGAGATCGCCTGCAGCAACCCGGCTGGTTGCATCGGCCAGGTCCTGAATCGGCACGGTGATGCCACGTGCCAGGTGAAAGCCGAACCAGGTTGCGAGAAAAATAATGACCAGAGCGATCAGCAGCAATACGATAACGTAGCTTTGCTGAATCTGGGTCTTTATCTGTTTGGTCGCCTTGTATTGATCAACCGAGTTGGAGATCTCTTTCATTTTATTGATCAGAGAATAAGGGACATAATGATTGACGACAACGACGCCAACAATATCTGCCGGATCCCAATTTGAATGAATGGGGACAATGCCACGAATCAAATCAGCTTTACCGACAGGAGTGATCTCTGAAAATTTGCTGCCCTGCAAGCCCTCTTTGACAGGGTCTGATGTTGCAGTTGTTATTTCGATAATCGGTAGTTTGGGATTTGCCACTCGTACCAGTTCTTCATGGGTGGCAGAGAAAACCTCAACAATCCCCAGGTTGTATTCTTCCTGTTTTTCTTTGATGAGATTACGCAGCTGCGGCAGGTTTTCTTCGTTGATGAGTTTATCCTGCTTGATGCGCCTGGCCAGCTGATCCGCGTAGTAGAGTGCTGTTGCTTCAGAATTTCGATAATAGGTCAGGGCAACCTCAAGAGAGTCATCCAGGGCTGACTCGACCTGGCGGTTAAACCAGTTGTCGATACTGCCGCTGATGAAAACAGCAGAAAAGAAGAAAAGAACCATTGTTGGAATGAGTGACAGGGCAATAAAGGCACCAACCAGTTTGCTGCGTAGTTTTGCTCCCGGAACTCCGCGGCGTCGTTCGAGCAACAGCTTGAAAAGGTTGCGAAAAATCAGAAAAAGAAAAAGCAGGACAAGAAGAATATTGAGGTTGATCAGGGCCAGAGCGATGATGCTGTTGGACAATGGAAGCTTGGTCGATACTTCAAAGAGCTGCGATTCAAATCTGGGAAGCAGGGCAATCAGTGTCGTAACAACCACCAGCAGTAACCATTCGCGGTAACGGCGGTTGCGTTTTTTATGACGAATTGCGGGATCTTCCTGATCCTTGGTCATCGGTCTTTCCTGCTGAGGGTGGATTCTTGTTCGCTGATGGTGAATTATCGCAGAAATATCAATAATTTGGCAAACGTTAAATAGTTCAATTTTCAGATGGACAAACGAAAGGAAGCAAGATCATCCGGGGGGGGCGCTTCAGGGTACAAAAAAGGCAGTCTGTTGAAGACTGCCTCAGAAGCAAAATGAAAGGATTGTGGTTCAGGCCTTGTCCCAGGCCAGATCGACCGCAAAGGCACGGGCACTGCGACGCTGTGCCTCCTGAAGCGCAGCTTCACTGAACTCGACATAAGTCCAGTGGTCAGGAGAATCCAGAATCTTGCGAACCATCTTAGCGTTCAGGTCATGTCCTGCTTTAAAGGCCCGGATGTGACCCAGCATCGGTGCTCCCAGGAGACTGAAGTCACCAAAGGCATCGAGGATTTTATGTCGCACGAACTCATCCTGATAGCGAAGGCCTTCAGGGTTCATGACGCCATCTTCATCAATGACGACCGCGTTGTCGAGAGAACCTCCGCGGGCCAGACCGTTTGCCTTGAGGTATTCGACCTCGTGAAGAAACCCGAAGGTTCTGGCCGGGGCGATATTGCGTTGAAAGCTCTCGGTTGAGAACTTCATGCTGTATTGTTGCAGGGCAATGGCCTTGTGCTCGAAAGCAATATCGAAGGTAATTCTGAAAAAACGGGAAGGGATGATGCTGATCCGCTTCTCACCTTCAATCAGGCTGATCGGTTTGCGGATGGCAATAAAACGGCGACTGGCAGTCAGGACTTCGATGCCGGCGTCTTCGACCAGTTTGATAAATGGTGCGGCACTTCCGTCGAGAATCGGGACTTCCGGACCGTTGATGTCGATGTGGAGATTATCGATTCCGCAGGCGGCAAGTGCTGCCAGCAAATGTTCCACTGTCGAAACACTAAGACCGTCACGTCCCAGAACTGTCGCCATTCGGGTGTCTACGACATTGTCAGCACAAGCCTTGATGTCAACGACACGCTCATCATCTCGCCGGTGAAATACAATACCGGTATCAATGGTGGCCGGGCGGATACGTAATTTGATGTCACTGCCGGAGTGAAGGCCAATTCCGCTTATTTCGACGGGGTTTTTAATGGTGCGCTGCAAAATCATATCCAGTAGCCCGTTAGAAGGTTGTTATCAAACACTGCGGTGTGGGTATGAATGCAAGGTTCTTGCCATTCTTTTGCGTTGTCCTAACATGCTGATATATAGTGACAAATTTAAGGGATTGACCGATTGAAAACATCTGGTTGTTGCAGTTTGACGCCGCCCTGACCCTGTGCTGTGCGAAAAACACTACACCCTGATGGCACTCTGAAGGGATGGCAGAAATCAGTTTTGGGCAATGGTGAGTTTTGGCGAGCTACATTCGTCCTGAACGAAGAATTGCGATCGCAAGACCGAGACCGAGAATACCGGCAATCGAGTAGCCGAGTAACCCGACCAGAGGAAAGTCAAAGAGCATCGGTCCTTTATCGGTCTGCATGATCAACGACGAACCGATAATTAACGATGCGATAACCATGCTGAAAGAGATACGGTTTGTTGAACGATCCAGGTCGGTAATGAGTTTTTGCAAGCCACGATGTTCAAGATCAATCTTGAATTTATTGCGGTTGATGCGCATCAAAAATTCGCGCAAATCCTGTGGAAGATGGCGAAACAGGGCACTGTATTCACGACCGGCGGCAAGGAGGTCTCGTGTTGCTCCTCCCGGGCTGTAGCGTGAGCGAATAAGGGCTTCTACCTGAGGTTGTAGCTGTTTCATCAGAATGAAATCGGGGTCCAGTTCGCGTGCTACCCCTTCAATTGTTACCAGGGCTTTGGCCAGCAAAATGAGATCTGCCGGAAAACGAATATGATGTCGATTGAGTAAATCTATAAATTCGCCGACCAGTTTGCTGGTATTGATTTCGGCCAGAGAAAGGTTGTAGTAATCGTCAATCAATTCGCTTAAGTCGCGTTTCAGTTGGCGGCGATCAATCTCATCGGAGATTTCACCTGAGTAAATCAGTTGGGTGATAATCCGTTCGGCATCCCGGTTCAAGGTCGACATAACCAGTTCGCTGAGTTGTTGTTTCAACTCCTCATCAAGTCGACCGACCATGCCGAAATCAAGAAAGCAGATTCGGCCATCGGAAAGAACGAAAATATTTCCCGGGTGAGGATCGCCATGAAAAAGTCCATAGACCAGAATTTGTTGCAGGAGGGTGTTGGCGATAATGTCGGCAAGCTTTTGCCTTGAAAACCCCTGCTCCTCCAGATGCTTGACGGCAGAAATTTTGGTTCCGGTGACATACTCCATGGTCAGAACTGTTTCACTGCTTTGCTTCCAGAAAATTTTCGGTGTGAATACGTTTTCAGATGCAGAAAAATTGGCAGCAAAGCGTTCTATGGTATGGCCCTCTCGAATCAGATCGATTTCCCGGAAGAGACTGCGGCGAAATTCCCGGACAATGCCTGAGGGATCAAAAATTTCCATACCGGGAAGGTGGTGTTCAAGGAGATAGGCCAGTCCGGCAAGAATGTCGAGATCTGTTTCGAGTAGCGGCATGATCC
Organism: Deltaproteobacteria bacterium; assembly: GCA_024276935.1. Lineage (GTDB taxonomy): Bacteria > Desulfobacterota > Desulfuromonadia > Desulfuromonadales > Geopsychrobacteraceae > Geopsychrobacter. The sequence continues at coordinate 20,768 of JAJRWH010000020.1, read as the reverse complement.
CTGGTCGGCGGACCTTGACTGCGACCAGTTGGCCATCGTGAAGCCTGGCACGGTGAACCTGGGCAATTGATCCGGCGGCAATGGCCTGGTCATCGAATTCGGCAAAGGATTCCTCAATGGTTGTTCCCAGCTGTTGTTCAATCTCCTGCCGGATCAATTGAGGATTCATGGCAGGAACCTGGTCCTGGAGTTTGCGGAATTCTTCCGCATATTCCGGAGGGACCAGGTCCGGGCGGGTCGACAGGATCTGCCCCAGTTTGATGAAGGTTGGCCCCAGTTCTTCCATGGCCAGACGTAATCGCTCTGCCTGAGTCAGACGTTCAATCTTTTTCGACATGGTTCCAAGCGAGACAATTCGCTTGCCCAATTCGAAATAGTAATCGATATTCAACTGCTCGATAACCTGACCAAAACCGTATTTGATCAGTACGCCAAGAATTTGCCGGTAGCGCTTGAGAGAACGAAGATTTCTGTTGATTCGGGCAAAGGTGAGCATCGGCAATATCCGCTATCGGGCAAGTAGAAATCTGTCTGCATTCCTGTTTGTTCAGGGTGCGTGACAGCTGTTTCCGATCATTATATTTCAAGGAGAGTTGTATCGGTACTTCTTGTTTTTTGGTCACCAGGGGTTGCGCTGCAACCCAGATCTGGAGTCAGGAAAGAGCTTTTAACTTTTTCTCCAGCCGGGTAACTTTTTTGCTCAGAGTGTCAAAGTCGCTCTGGGGAACAAAGCCCATTCGTGAACCCGCTTTTTGCAGTTCTTCCCGGGCCAGTTCTTCAAGCTTTTGCTGATTTTGTTTGGCCGCATCCTGGAGACGATTTATGAACTGTTTTCCCTCTTCTTCTGTCAGGTCGATCCGCTGTTTGATCTCACCCAGAAGTTCTTCAGATTTTTTCTGAGTCAGGGAGAGAGCCCCAAAGCCTGCGAGTAAGGTTTTTTCGATAAAGTCGATCATTCTGGACCTCCTGAAGTTCTGACAGCAAGATAAAGCCTGTCAAAATTGTAGCATGATAAAAGAAGGCAGCAAGAGTGAACGTTTGGACCCTATGAGGCCCTGGCTTTTTCCCGGGGATGATAGCGATCTTTTTCGGAGTAGATGCAGCCACAGTACTGCTGGCGGTAGAGGCCCATCTCTTTTGAAATACGGATGCCTTCATTCCAGCCCGGGCGAAAATCCTGACCGACAAATGTCAATTGGTATTCATCGGCCAGTTGCTGACCAAAATCAACAATTGCGTCCTGATTCTGATAACGCGAATAGAGTAAAGTGGTTGAAAAGGCCTCGAAATTTTCATCAGCAGCTCTTTGAGCCGTTTTTCTCAATCTTGAGCGGTAACAGTAGCTGCAACGTTGGTCAGGGTTTGCGGCAACATTTGCCAGAAATTCTTCGAGAAGATACTGATCATCGACCAACAGGGGTAATTCGACTTTCAGGGCATATTCCTGGGTTGTCTCAAGGCGTTTCTGGAATTCCTGAAAGGGGTGAATATTGTGATTGAAGAAAAAGCCTGTTAATTGATGGTTCTGCTCGCGTAACATTTTTACGGGATAGATGGCGCAGTTCCCGCAGCAGATGTGTAATAAAATGTTCATTTCTTTTTCCCGGCACGAGGTCAAATCAGCGTTCAGCCTGCCCTGAATGAAGCACCGCTGTCAACCGGAAAGCCATTTGAGGGGAGGCAGGGGTAACTGTTGCCAGAGTTTTTTATGCAAACGTTGCGCTGCAGAAACCTGTTCAACCTGACGATGGCAGAGCTGAGAGATCCTCTTTTCGAGATTTTGCAGATCCTGGCGGTAGAGATCCAGCATTTGTGCCGTTTGCAGACGATCCTGCGGGATTTCAAGGCTGGATAAACCCAGACTGCTGGCAAGCAGGAGGGCCTCTTTGGTTTCTTCCCCCGTTATGTGAAGTTGCTGGCCTGCTGCGTCTTCGATCTCGTACTGTCCCAGCAGTTCCTGTTTCAGGGTGAGGGGAGGGGTGAAAGAGTAACTTGTGAGTGGCCCGGTACTCTGACGATAGAGATAGGTCTGGGGAAAGCGGGGGATTCCCTCAATTTCAAGTTGCTGGAGAATCCTTTCACCCAGATCACGATCAACAGGCTTATGGGGGGTATGACCATCGCCGGTGGCCTCTGGTACCCCAAGAGCAATATCAAGGGAGATTCCCAGAAGCTGGGACAAAATTTGATCCAGCTCTTGAGCGAGGTCTTTTGTTCCGGGTTGTTTGATCCGTTGTTCAAACTCTTTCAGATGGTGCACTTCAGGGATCAGCCAGCCGATACGTTGACCTTTTTCGAGCAGATCTCCCGTTCGGGTTGGTGGTGGTTCCTGGGTTCGCAGCTGCCAGAGTTGTTGGCCCAGGGTGCTATTGGCGAAAGCGGCTAACGCATCAGGATGGGCAACTTCGTTTGCGGATTCAGTCAGGAATATCAACTGTTGTTCGGTGAAAAGCTGGAAGAGTTCCTGAGGAAGAGAGAGAGCATAAAACAGTCGGTACCCTGCCAACGCAGGATTTTGTCCCAACTCACAATGGCGAATTTTACCATCAGCCCGGCAGATTTCGGTCAGGCATTCCCCCTGATGTCGAACCAGGGATAGCAGGTGCTGGGACGGGTCACTTTCATCGATGCGTTCAATCACAAAATTTGAAAAAAGAAGTTCGTTGAAAAAAGAACCTTCACCGTGGCTCAACCAGTTTGAGGGGATGTGCAATTCGATCCGGCCTTCTTGCTCGATCAGTCCCAGCAGGTGTGTTGCTTCAATGATCCAGAAAGGCAGATTGCCAGGAATCGTCAGGTGCCGGTTGGGCCAGCTGGTTCGCAACTGACCTGCCAACTGACGGCGGAGGCGATACTCAGGTCGCAGCATACTGTTCAGATTGGCATGAACATTTTGGGCCTGCAGGGGACGGTCAAATTTGAAGGCATCGCCCTGAATCTGGGCCGGATGAGCCCGATTGTTGAAGATCCGCCACAGGGCATTGGCCGTCAATTGTGTCCCTTTATGTGAAATTTCGGTCTGACATTCTGGAGCCAGTACCGCAGAATGAAAAAGCAATCTGTGTTGGTTCCGGTGACCTGAAGGCCCCTCCTGATACCAGTGAGTTAACAACAGGCGTAAGACAGCTTCACTGCTCCGGGTTTGGCCTTGCCAGCCAATCTGCTGAAGTCGCAGGAGCAGATGATGAAAAACGACCGCGCTGTCGTCCGGTAATTCTACCTCGGCGTCTGGCTTGAGGTTGCTCAACAGTGACCCGAGAGGGGCGGGTAGTTCGCCGAGGTGATTTGCCATGGTGGACGAAAGTTTTTCAAGCGGCAGATTGGAAGGCATCAGCTGCCAATGCTGCAGGCAGAGAAGACGCAGGATGATCAGCCTGTTCCAGTCTGTGGCTCTTTCCTCTGCCGTTGAAACCGAGTCATTTTTGCTTCGCTCTGATCGGCAGTGGTCAAGGAGTGGTGGCAGCGAAAGAGACAGGCTTTCGAGCAGAAGGTTCAATAGATAGAAGGGGGAGATCTCTTCGTAAGCGATACGTCCCGTAACCGACAGCAGTTTGAATTGGTCGATCAATTCGAACAAACGGTGATGAAAAACAGCCGGATCGTCTGTGGTTGAGAGGGGCAGTGAGGTTTGGAGAATATTTTTTTGCGGAGTCACTTCCCACAGGTTGATATTCTCGGTTTCCCAGGTCACAAAATGGCGTAAACCCAATGCCGTTGCTGCAGCTGCTTCTGCTTCAAAATCTGCATTATCTGAATTGTCTGGCAAGAAAACCAGACCGCCTGCGATCATGCTCTGACGATTGATCCAGAAAACGAGAGGTGGTGAGATTTTTCCGACAGCCGTGTAGAGCGTCGGAAACAAATCAACCCGGCGAAAAGGGGTGCGTCCATTTTCGATGATTTGACCAGCCCAGGTTGCAAGTTGATCGGCAAATAATTGCAAGTGTGTTTTGTCTGGCATCTTGAGGTCAGGTCGAAACGATTGTATCAGGGTTGACGTAGTTCAAGATCAACGATCAGTGATTTGAGAACCTTAACCTGGTCGCGTAACAGTTCATTTTCCTGTTTCAGTTCAATCAGGTCAAGATGATCGTTTTTCTGCTCTTCGATGAGAGCCTGCTGGCGTTTGATCTGTTTTTCAAGCAGGCGAAGAGACCCTGCCAGGCTCGCCAGGATCTTGGCGCGCCGGTTCCAGGCACTGTTGGGAAACTGCTGTTCAAGTTGCAAGAAGGCATCAGATCGATGACTTGAATCAAAATGATCAATGCCTGCAACAAACAATTGCATGGCCGGATCATCGACCTGTGCCGGAGGCGCACTCGCACTCTTTCCAGCTCCTGAAAGGGGCAGACAGGCCGAAAGTACGAGAAGCATAAGTGTTGGTATCAGCAGGCGGATCAACGTTGTTCCCGACGGTCGATGAGGTAATTGCTGCCAGGCAGCATTTTCAGATGATGTTTGATCTTAGCACATTCGCGGCTGATTGCAGCCGGTGACGGCTGGCTAAGACTTTCTGTTGTCACAACAGCAATGGACAGGGTCATGAGGGGATACTGAACCTCCTTGTCCTGCCGGTCTCTGCCGGTAATAAAGCCGGTTGTGCGATCTTCGATATTGTAGAGGAGCGGGACCTGTTCGTCAAAGGCTTGAATCACTTTTTGTGCCAGAGGTTCTGCATTTTCGGTCGTTGTCAAAACAACATAATCATCACCGCCGATATGGCCGAGTAAATGGTCAACCGAGTTGATTTCGTTCAGGCATTCTTTCAAAATATCGCGTACCAGCGCGATGGCCTTGTCGCCTTCCTGGTAACCGTAGCGATCATTGAAGGACTTGAAGTTGTCGATATCGATGTAAATATGGGCAAAGGGCTCATTATTTTCGATGCGTTGGTTGATTTCGTGATCAATCGCCATATTACCAGGAAGATGGGTCAACGGATTGGCATCGAGTCTGACCTGTTCGAGGTGCTGTAACTGGTCACTCATTCGGACAAAAGCCCGGGCCAATTCACCAAACTCATCACTGCGGCGTGTATCGATCTGGCAATCGTAATCTCCGTTGGCAATTCGACTGGTGGCACTGATCAGGTCGCGGGTTGAACGGTGGATTGCCAGAATAACCGACAGGGCGACGGCGATACCAAGTGAAATGCCAAAGAGAGTCAGAAGCAGGGTAATACGAAAAGCCTTGGTGCTGCCGCTGGTCAGGCCCAGCAGGCTGGTATCAATGATTTCTTCCCGCTTCTTCATAAAAAGATCAAACTGTTTAAGCAGTTCTCTGCGCTGGGGAGAAAGGCTTTTGCCGTTGGTGGCCAGTTTCAGATCTTTTTTGGCGAGAATTTTTTCAAGGTTACTGATGTAGCTGTTTCCGGCCTCAAGCATTTTCTCTGGCAAGGGCTGGCTGAGAGGGAGGTTGATGAGTTTTTTCCAGTTGGCCAGAAAATCCTCACGTCGTCGCAGGTGCATCGAGTCAAGATTGACATCTGTGATAATGTCTTCAGCTTTTGCGAGCCGATCCAGAGCCAGCAGATCCTGACGCAGGGTTGTTGCCATTGTCAATGCACGGTAATCACCGTTGATCAGTTCGTTGGCCTGCTCAGTCTGAGAGCCGAGGCTGCTCAGGGCGTAAATTGTTGCGACCAGCCCAAAACAGGCTGTCAGCAGGAACCCCAGAGCGATTTTCTGGATGATTGTCAGCAGGGTTTTGCGTCCCATATGAACAGAGCCTTGCACATGACATCCCCTCAAACTGCTTGCTTCAGGCAAACAGGTCGCCACTGTTCGATACGGCATCGGGGGTTTTCTGAAAATGTTGATAGCAAATTTCGGTTGCAACACGACCGCGCGGAGTTCGATGCAAAAAACCCTGCTGAATCAGGTACGGTTCGATGACGTCCTCGATTGTATCACGCTCTTCGCCGATTGTAGCAGCCAGGGTGTCAAGGCCGACCGGACCTCCCCTGAATTTATCAATAATAGTTACAAGAAGCAGGCGATCCATAAAATCGAGACCTTTGCGATCGACTTCAAGACGGCCAAGCGAACGATCCGCAACCTCCTGAGTGATGGTTCCATCTCCCTCGATTTCAGCAAAATCGCGGACACGGCGCAATAAACGATTGACGATTCGCGGTGTTCCTCGGCTGCGTCGGGCAATTTCGCTGGCCCCCTTGTTGTCAATGGCGATGTCAAGAATCCGTGCACTGCGATTGACGATCTGGGTCAGTTCGGCTTCGGTATAAAATTCAAGACGGCTGATGACTCCGAAACGATCGCGAAGAGGCGAAGATAGCAGCCCGGCACGAGTCGTTGCGCCGACCAGGGTAAAACGGGGAATGTCCAGTTTGATACTGCGCGCCGAAGGACCCTGGCCAATCATGATGTCGAGTTGGTAATCTTCCATGGCCGGATAGAGGATCTCTTCGACGACCGGTGACAGGCGGTGAATTTCGTCAATAAAGAGGACATCACCCTCTTCCAGATTTGTCAGAACCGCAGCCAGATCACCAGCTTTTTCAATCACCGGACCTGAGGTGCTTTTGATGGCGACTCCCATCTCCTGGGCAATAATGTTGGCCAGGGTTGTTTTTCCCAGGCCAGGGGGACCAAAGAAGAGCACATGGTCCAGGGCTTCCTGACGTTTTCGTGCCGCCTCAACGAAGATTTGCAGGTTCTGTTTAGCCTTCGTCTGGCCAACATACTCTTGCAGGCTTTTAGGGCGCAATCCATTTTCAAAAAACAGATCTTCACCCTTTTGCTGGCCGGTTATCAGGCGTTCTTCCATCAGAAAACTCGCTTTGTTTTAATTTACTTGCGCAGCCGTTGCAATGCCCTGCGCAGAACTTCTTCCAGAGCTGTCTGGGGTGGAAAATCAAGGCCTTTGACTGCTTTTTGGGCCAGGTTTTCCTTATATCCAAGGTTCACCAGTGCCGAGACGGCATCGGCACGCAGTCCGGTTGTGTGCTCTGTTTTCTGGGCCGCAGGTGGGCTGTCGCCCCCGGTAAATGCCGCCGCTTTGTCCTGGAGCTCCAGGGTAAGCCTTTCCGCACTTTTTTTGCCAATTCCCGGAATGCTGGTCAGACGGGGGATATCTCCTTCTGCCAGGGCTGTTGCCAGCTCGGTTGCCGACATATGGGAAAGAACATTGATCGCAAGTTTGGGACCTACGCCTGAAACCGAGAGAAGCAGGGCGAAGAAATCTTTTTCTTCTCCCGAAAGAAAGCCAAACAGGTTGAATGCGTCTTCTTTTACATGGGTATGGATATGCAACTGAACCTTGCCCTGTTCAGGCAGAGCATAGAATGTTGAAAGCGGGATCTGTACCCGGTAACCAACACCACCAACATCAATGACAATGTTTTCGGTCTGACGTTGAACAACTTCACCGGTTAACAGGGCAATCATGGTGTCATCTTTCTTGGCGATGATTAATCTTGTCAGTCAGTTGATGGCTGTGAGCATGGCAGATCGCAACAGCCAGAGCATCCGCAGCATCTTCCTGAGCAATTTCCGGCAGGGCCAGCAGGGTTCGAGTCATTTGCTGGACCTGCGATTTTGCTGCGCGGCCATAGCCAACGACAGCACTCTTGACTTGCAGGGCCGTGTATTCTGCCACAGGCAAACCGGCCTTGACACCCGCCAGGAGAGCGATGCCACGCGCATGTCCCAACTTGAGGGCCGAAGCCGGGTTCTTGGCGACAAAAACCTGTTCAACCGCAACAGCATCGGGAGAAAACTGCTGAATCAGAGCTTCCAGCTGGTTGTAAATCTGGGCCAGCCTTTCAGCCAGCGGTGTTTCGCTTCGGGTGATAATGACACCATTGTCCTGGTGCAGAAGGCGGTTACCCTGCTGGTCGATTACGCCATATCCGGTTGCCCGACTGCCCGGGTCAATGCCAAGAATTATCATAAAACAAATTCAGGGGTCAGGCGTTGGGCGCTGGGCGCGGGATTTTAAAGCTTTAAAACCTGTACCTGGACCCGATGCCAGGCGCCTGCCTTTATCCCATAATCCTTTCCATCTCTTCATCCGAGATGTCGAAATTGGCGTGAACATTCTGCACGTCGTCATTATCTTCCAGTACGTCAATCATCTTCATCAGTGATTCCGCCTGCTTGCCTTCAATCGGATTCATATTTTGGGGAATCATGGTGACCTGAGCTGATTGAAAGGTCAGGCCCTGGCTTTCAAGGGCATTTCTGACCGTTTCGAACTCTGCCGGGTCAGTGATGACCTCGATCATTCCATCTTCCTCTTTGACATCCTCGGCACCAGCTTCAAGGGCGGCTTCAAAAATGGTATCAAAATCAGCGTCTTCCCCGAAGATGATCTGGCCTTTGCGGTCGAACATGAAAGCGACTGATCCGCTGACTCCCAGACTGCCACCATATTTATTGAAGGCGTGACGAACATCAGCAACAGTTCGGGTGCGGTTGTCGGTCATAAATTCGACGATAACGGCAACGCCTCCGGGACCGTAGCCTTCGAAAACGCCTTCTTCGTAGACGACTCCGTCGAGGTCACCGGTTCCCTTTTTGATCGCCCGGTCAATGTTGTCTTTGGGCATGTTGGCCTGCTTGGCTTTGTCAACCGCCAGCCTCAACCGTGCATTGGCTTCAAGATCTCCACCGCCGATTTTGGCAGCAATCGTTATTTCCTTGATCAGTTTGGTAAAGATCTTACCGCGCTTGGCATCCTGTGCTCCTTTGCGGTGTTTGATGTTCGCCCATTTACTATGTCCTGCCATGTTCTGCCTCTCCCTGAAACTGATGGTTGTTTATTCTTTTTAAATTCTACAACCGTCTGTTCTTGATATATGTGAATGTGACCAGTGTGGTTTAATGATCCTGAGGTGCGGCGCGGTAACCAACAACCTTGAGGTTTTCAGTGACCCCGGTGACCCCTTCGGTTTTTCTGGCGTCGTCGATTGCCGCAAGTTTTTCATCTTCGTTGTAGATATGTCCTTCCAGCGTGACATGACCGTTTTCAACCTTAATCTGAAAGGTCAGATCCTCAATGCGGTCGTCTGCCAAACGGGCGATCTGGATTTTTTTCTGGATGATCAGATCGCGCAACCGTTCTTTCGAGCGGGATTTCAATTGCAGCAGATTTTCATCCTTGACGCCGTCAACGATCTGCTGAACGGCAGTTTCAAAGCTGAGCTTGGCGGTATTGATGGTCAGATCATAGTGGACCGGATCTTCCCAGTCGCGGTTGTGGTAGTACTTGATGAACCCGGCCCGTTGCTGATCGCTTTTGCGGACCAGGGTATAGGCCAGATCGGGGTCGATCCATTCCCGTTCTGCCCAGCGCTCGACGCGCAGGTCAAAGGGAGCAATGACGCGGACCCGCAAAACATTGTCGATCCCTTCGAGCAGATCCTGCCCTCCACGACCATAGATGACGACATTTCCTTGCAGGGCCTGCTCCAGAACAATCAGCTGGATACGGTTCATCCCGAGTTCGATCTGGCGGTCGAGATGTTCAATAAATGCGGGGGGCTTTTCATCGATCTGAGTCAAAACCTCACGTGTCAAACCGTATTCCGGGGCAATGTTTTCAATGGCCTCACCGTCAATCAGTCGGTAACCAAGTTTTTCTGCAGTTTTTTGGACGATAGGGATGCCACCGCTACCCATTTCGCGGGAAATCGTGATAATCGCCATCTTTTTCTTCTCCAGTCTGCCTGACGTACAGCAATGTCAGGGTTGGTATGCCGATCATACAACTGAACGGCTGGTTACAGAATTGTGAGTAACTCAGCGGTGCTGGCTGTATCCAGGTTTATAGTCAAAATAATGCAGGGTTTCAAGAAAACGAATGGTTCTGCTCGCCGAACGCATGACAACCGTGTGTGTTCTGGCCCCTCCGGAAAAATAACGGACACCCCGCACCAGGTCACCGTTGGTGATGCCTGTGGCGGCAAAAAAGACATCTCCTTTGGCCATCTCTTCGGCCAGATAGACCCGATCAAGAGAGTCGATTCCCATGCCGCGAGCGCGTTTGCGTTCTTCATCACAGGTGAAAATCAGGCGGCCCTGCATGAATCCGCCGAAACAACGAACTGCAGCAGCGGTCAAAACCCCTTCGGGAGCTCCGCCGATCCCCATGACCATGTCGATGCCGCTGTCTTCGATCCCGGTTGCGACTGCCGGTGCGACGTCGCCATCTTCAATCAGCTGAATACGTGTCCCGGCTTCGCGTAGTTCCGCGATGGCTTTGTGGTGCCGTGGACGGTTCAGCAGAACGACGGTCAGGTCACGAACATCACAGCCTTTGGCTCTGGCGAGTAGCCGGGCATTTTCTCCCGCACTTTTGTTGATGTCCACTGCGTTGTGCCCTGCCGGCCCGGTAATGATTTTATCCATGTACATATCCGGTGCATGCAGAAAACCACCGGTCGGAGCCATGGCAATGGTTGCAATGGCTCCATTGGTCCCATTGGCACAGATATTGGTTCCTTCAAGCGGATCGACTGCGATATCAACCTTTAATCCGCCCCGTCCAAGACGTTCGCCGATATAGAGCATCGGGGCTTCATCCATCTCCCCCTCGCCAATGACGACCGTCCCTTCGATGTCCATCCGGTTCAGGGTGTTGCGCATCGCCGTTGTTGCAGCGTCGTCGGCAGAAATTTTATCGCCACGTCCTACCCAGCGACCCGATTCAAGGGCTGCTGCTTCAGTTATTCTGGCCATTTCGAGGGCCAGACCTCTGTCGATTTTCATATCCACTTCATTTCGGTTTGATTCTGACGATTGATTGCAGCCCTGCGCCCCTGATTTTACCGATCCGCAAGTCCGGTTTCCCCAGCGCGACATGATGGCATGATTAGCCCGAGAGTTCAAGCATTGCAGGGCTGGTTGACAGGGGTGAATAATATATGGGAAGCTGCATATATTGACCCGGACTTGTTCATTAAACAGGGAGTTTTGATCCGATGAAAAGAATTCTTTTTGCCATGTTGCTGGTTGGCGTGATGCTGACCTCGGCACAGGCTTCAGTTGTTCAGAATATTGATGCGACGGCAGCCCGAAAGTTACTGCAGGAAAACCCGCAGGTTTTCTTGCTTGATGTCAGGACTCCTCAGGAGTACTGGCAAGTCCGTCTGACTGGTGCGCACCTGATTCCGATTGACAATTTTCTGGCCCGCATCGCCGAAGTTCCCAAGGACCGTCCCTTGCTGATCTACTGTGCTGTTGGCTCACGAAGCTCTCAGGTGGCTGAATATCTTGCCCGCCAGGGATATCCTGAAGTTTATAACCTCAACGGCGGGATCTGGGCCTGGCAGTTACGAAAATTTCCGGTGTTGAAGGGGGCTCCCTGAAAAGAAAATTGACTGGAGATGCTTGTTTTTATCTCCCTCTACTGATTATAATCCCGCGCTATTTTCCTATTGCGCGAGGAGTCACAGGATGACGATTCAGGACCCGTCGGAGTCTTCGGAACTGAAAACTGAAATCATGCGCCAGATAGAGCAACGGGGTGTGCTCAGTTTTGCCGAGTACATGACACTTTGTCTCTACCATCCCCAGTACGGTTACTACACGTCACCACGTAGCCGGATTGGTAAGCAGGGCGACTTCTTTACCTCATCGAGTGTTCATTCTCTGTTCGGTCGCCTGGTTGCCCGGCAGATCAAGCAGCTGTGGCAGCTGTTGGGCGAGGGGCCGTTTACCCTGGTTGAACAAGGAGCCGGTGAGGGATATTTGTGCCTTGACATTCTGGATGGGTTAGCGGAAGAGGCTCCCGATTTTTACGCCCAACTCGATTATCGGATTGTCGAAGTCAGTTGTGACCATCGGCACCGGCAGCAGCAACGTTTGGCGAGCCACATCGAGGCTGGCCGGATCAGCTGGTGTACCTTTGACGAACTGAAACCGTTTTCCGGTTGTTTTGTCAGCAATGAACTGGTCGATGCCTTCCCGGTTCATCTGGTTGAAAAAAAGAATAATGAGCTTCTTGAAGTCATGGTGACCTGTGTTGACGGGGAGTTCAAGGAAGAGTTCGGGCCGCTGACAGACCCACGTTTGAGCGATTACTTTGATTTATCACAGCAGCCCCTGGTTGAGGGCAATCGGGCAGAAGTCAATCTTGCGGCGCTTGATTGGATAAAACAGGTCGGTCAGCTTTTGCAACGAGGAGCGGTTTTAACGATTGACTATGGTTATCCGGCGGCAGAACTGCTGGCTCCATGGCGACGGGCAGGAACCCTGCTTTGTTACCATCGTCATGAATCGAGTGATAATCCCTACCAGCATATTGGTTGTCAGGACATCACGGCCCATATCAATTTTTCTGTGCTTGAAACCGTGGGCCGCGACCAGGGTCTTGAAACCCTTTACTTTGGTGAGCAGTATCGTTTTTTGATGGGCCTCGGATTTCTCGAAGAGCTGGTTCGACTCCAGGCTCTTGAAACTGATCCCCAACGGGCTCAGGCATTACGTATGACCTTGAAAAATCTGATTATGCCGGATGGCGGAATGGGCGAAAGTTTCAAGGTGTTGTTACAGGGCAAAGGCCTTGGAACGCCTGATCTTCTTTGCGCACGGACAATTCGGGAAATTGGGCTCCCGCCGAGCGCTTGTTAAGTCTTGGCTTGCTGCCTGGGCGAGGTTGTGATTATAATTATCACCAAGATGGTTTTTTACCATAATTTTGAGAGGAAATAATATTATGAAAGCACAGGTTGAAGAGGTTTTGAATCAGGTCCGGCCCGCATTGCAGGCTGACGGCGGTGACGTTGAATTGGTCGACGTGACCGACGATGGTGTTGTCAGTGTTCGCCTGACGGGGGCCTGCGGCTCTTGTCCCATGTCGACCATGACACTGAAGATGGGCATTGAAAAGACGCTGATGGAGAATGTCCCGGCGGTTAAAGAGGTTGTTCAGGTCCACTGAACCAACATGACTCCTGGTGACTCCTGGTCCGTTAAGGTCGGTTGGCGTCTGTCATCCGGCCCTTTCTTATTTACGTAATTTCAACAGCCAGCCCTGTTTTGTCTCGAGTGCTCCCTGTGGACAGAGTTCCTGACAGCAGAAACAGCGGATACAGGCTTTGTAGTCGATTTGCAGTTGATGGTGAGAAATTTTCATAGCCAGGGGGGGGCAGTGTTTGACACAGATTGCGCAGCGGGTACAAAGATCGTGATCAGGTTGTGGTCTGGCGGTCAGAGCCTGTTTGAGCAGACGTTGCATGAAGGCGGGCATGCGCCCATTGATATCGGTGTTTTTGGCGGCTTTGAAGTTTGCCAGACGCATTGAGTCCAGGTGGCTTCCCGCAAGGGTTACATCCGCAAACTTTGCTCCGGCACGCCCCGTTGTGATAGCCAGCTTCTGGGTCCAGACCTGCTCTGTTTTTAATCCCACCAGTTCGGTTGCAACGGTATCGACGGCCAAAGGATTGGTCCCGGCCAGAAGCGCCCCGATCTCTATTGGCGTTCCGCTGCCAGGGCCGTCTCCTTCCATGCCCACGATGGCATCGACAATTGATAAAGCCGGGCTGAGTTGCTCACAGAGCTCCAGCAGCATCAGGGCAAAGAGGGCCTTGTCGCTGCCGGCCTGAAGGTGCAGGCGGGGTTTGCGCAAACCGACAATGGCGCCAAACATATTTTTGACGGCACAGGTCAACCCCATCATTTGGTGGGTTTTGAGTTTCGGCAGATTGATGACGACATCTGCATCAAGGAGTTCAGTGGCAATTTCCAACTCCTGAAATGTCTGGCCATGGGGGTGGATTTTGGTCGATTTTTCAAAAGAACAGAAGTTGATATCGAGATCATCAACAACTTGCATGATTCCACATTTACGCGCCACATTTGTTGCGCTGCCAATTCCCGGAGAATCTCCAAGCAGGACCTGCCCACCCGCTTGCTGAACCAGTTCGGCAACCGCCCGAACCAGTGCTGGATGAGTTGTGACGGCTTTTTCCGGAGGTTTTCCCGCCAGCAGATTTGGTTTCAATAAAACGTTCTGGCCAGGCTGAACAAAGTGGCTCATCCCCCCCAGTGGCTCCAGAAGTTTTACAAGTTTCTCCTTGAGCTGGGCCGGGTCGTAACCTGACAGCCCCTGAAGACTGACCAGATTGGCGGTATCCTGCATGTCAGAGTTCACTCAGTTTGACCTTGATCTGACGGGTACGGGGACCATCAAATTCACAAAAAAAGATTCCCTGCCAGGTACCCAGTTGAAGTTTTCCTGCTTCAACCAGCAGGGTTTCGCTGATCCCGACCAGGCTGCTTTTGATATGGGCATCGCTATTGCCCTCGATATGTTGAAACTGCGGGTCGTCAGGAACCAGTCTGGTTAATCCGTAAAGGATATCGCGGGGGACATCGGGGTCTGCATTCTCATTGATGGTGATAGCTGCAGTCGTATGCGGGGTGTAGAGAGTGATTATGCCGTCAGTCAGTCGTTTCTCACACCGAATCTGTTCGATTCTGCTTGTGATATTGATCAATTCGCACCGGTGGCGACTTTGTACGCTGAACTCAATGATTTTCATCATCGGCTCTGAGCGCAGCGGCAACAGCTTCAATCGGCTTGCGACGATAGAGCATTGCCGTATGACCGATACGATCAAGAACTGTATTCTCGAGCCAATCGAGATGGGCCGAGGTGGATGGGACAACCATATTATCCTTAAGGCTGTAAACATTGAACATTCTGGTTTTACTTGGAGACGCTGCCGCAGCGAGCCTGGTCAGAAACTCTGAATTGGGGACCAGGGCATTACTTAACGGCGACAGGGCAAAGGGTGCCAGTTTGGAACCCGCATGGGGGGTGCCAAGGAACACACAGCGATCAACCTTGTTTTCTCCACCCCGCAGTTGCAGATAGTTTCGCGCGATGATTCCTCCCATCGAATGACCAACCAGGTGGACCTTTTCAACATTCAGACTGAGACGCAATTCATCGACCCGTTTGGCGACCTGTTCAGTCAGGGTTTCCTCATTGTGGTAAGACGACAGATTGATGGTTACCAGATTGCGAAAACCACGACGGCGCAGGGCCCACTTAAACCAGAACCAGCCAGCACGGTTGATAAACAGTCCATGTAGCAGCAAAATCGGGGTTTCCCCTGAGTGCTGAGGGAGTTTGCGCGGAGCCCAGAGCCCGAAAGGAAGCAGCAACAGAGTCAGAAAGTTGAAAAAGATCTCCTGGGCAATCAACGATATTGCCATCCACAGGGAACGAGGACGAAATCGTTCGGCCATCAGGGAGGGATTGCTGTTCGCGTATTCGTACCAGCACATGCTATAAGAGAGAATGACCACGAGGGTTTCTCCCATAAACAGTAAAAGCAGGGCAATGAAGACAATGGTCATATAGGGTGAGCCTCTTCAGGGGTTCGGTAAACAGGACTTGACCGTTGAAGTATGCCATGCACCCAATGGGGGGTCAATAAACGGAGCGTGTAAATGCAACGATTGGTGGCTGCATTTTTACAGCATCTTGATGTCGAACGAAATCTTTCACCGCGCACTCTGGACGCCTATTCTCGCGACCTGCAGCAATTCCTGGATTTTTTACGTCAGGAGCCGTCCTGTTCCGAAGAGCCCGAATCTCTGAAGAGGATTGATACCCGGCTCTTGCGACGTTATCTTGCCCGCCTGCATCATAAAAACAGCCGCACCAGTATCGGGCGGAAACTTTCGACACTCAGAACCTTTTTTCGTTATCTGGTCCGCCAGGGGATTCTGGAAACCTCACCTGCTGATACCCTTGCGACGCCACGTCCTGAAAAGTACCTGCCGAAAACACTTTCGGTTGATGAGGTAACCCACCTGCTGAATCAGCTTTGTACCGGTCAAAATCGTCACCTGCTGAGGGATCAGGCCATCTTTGAACTGATCTATTCCAGTGGTTTGCGCGTTGGAGAATTGACCACCCTCAATGTCGGTTCAGTTGATCTGGTGCAGCAACAAGTGCGGGTCATTGGCAAGGGCAACAAAGAGCGTCTTGTTCCGATCGGCAGGACGGCGCTCAGGGCGGTGCAGGATTACCTCGATTCTCGTGGCCAGCCAGCTGCCGACGAACCCCTGTTTCTTAATGCACGCAACGGCCGTTTGACCTCACGCAGCGTCCAGCGCCTGATGAAAAAGCATCTGTTGCAGGCCAACTTGCGCACCGATGCCAGCCCGCACTCATTGCGCCATTCCTTTGCCACCCATCTGCTGGATGGTGGTGCCGACCTACGGGCTATTCAGGAGCTGCTTGGCCATGCCTCACTCTCGACCACCCAGCGATATACGCAGGTCAGTCTCAGCCATCTGACTGCGATCTATGACGATGCCCATCCGCGTAGCCGTAAAAAATGACCAAACAGGTCATAATTATCTTGACAGTCATTCTTTCTCGGTTAAAATGAACTCCAATATCATTATCAATCATCCATCATGAACCTGATGTGAAAAAAGGAGAAAGCCGATGAGCGTTCTGGTTGGAAAGCAGGCCCCTGATTTTAAAGCAACGGCTGTTTTGGCCGATGGTTCCTTGAACCCCGAATTCAGTCTTGAAGATTATAAAGGCAAGTACGTGGTCCTTTTCTTCTATCCTCTTGATTTTACTTTTGTTTGTCCGACCGAGCTGATCGCTTTCAGTCATCGGATCAAAGAGTTTGAAGAGCGTGGTGTTCAGGTGATCGGTTGTTCTATCGATTCCCAGTTTACTCACATTGCCTGGCGCAATACGCCGGTTGATCAGGGAGGCATTGGCCCGGTTGCCTATCCACTGGTTGCTGATGTCAAGCATGAAATCTGCAAAGCCTACGATGTTGAATTTGACGCCGCCGGGGTCGCTTTTCGTGGTTCGTTCCTGATTGATCAAAGTGGGATTGTCCGCCATCAGGTCGTCAATGATCTGCCTTTGGGGCGTAATATTGACGAAATGTTACGGATGGTCGATGCGCTCCAGTTTACCGAACAACATGGTGAGGTTTGCCCGGCTGGTTGGAACAAGGGCGATAAGGGAATGACGCCGAATGGTGAAGGGGTTGCTTCCTATCTGGCGTCTGAATCGGACAAGCTCTGACAGGTCGTTGATAAATTCTCTTTCTTAACTCCCTGCCAGTTCTTTGGTTACGGAATTTTATAAACAAAAAGCGGAGACATCGCCATGGTGTTTCCGCTTTTTTCATTTTCTGTGGGCTCAGCGCAGGGCTTCCACCAGCTCCTCGGCATCATCCTGGGCTTGCAGAGCGAGTTCCCGATACAGATTCTGATCCAAAGAGAAGAGTTGCTCCGCTTTGCCTGCCATGTCTTCAAGGGAGATGTCGGGGTTGCCTTTGAGCAGAGAGACAATTTGCACCGACAGGGGAGTGCTTGCGGATTTTTCGGTGGTGTGATGGCTGCCGATCATTTCGATCAGGTTGATTGGAAAGCCCCAGTTGCGGGCCATGTGGGCGCCAATGTTGGCATGGTCAAGATTCAGGCTGGCTTGTTCTAGCTGGACCAGGTTGGACGGGGCATCGACAAAGTTCCATTGCTCATAGAGTTGCTGGTAGTTGGTTGCCTTGATGCGCGCGATGACTGGAATAGCCATGTCTTGCAGCAGTCCGGCAGTAAAGGATTCGGCCTGGGTTTCGGGGTGGAGTTTCTGGGCCAGACCACGAGCCAGTGCTGCTCGTCGAGCTGAGGCCCTCCAGAAACTGCTCATGTCGAACCAATCCGGGGTTTTTTCTGCCTCCAGATTACTTTTGACCGCAACTGACAACACCAGAGATTCGAGCCTGGCCCGTCCGAGCAGACTGACGGCATGGTGGATATTGCTGACCTTGTGCGACAGGCCAAATGCGACGGAATTGACCGTTTTAAGAACCCGAACATGGAGTCCGGGGTCAACTTCAAGGTCATCAGCAATTGCCGTAAAGGAGCAATCGGGATCACGCAATTTACTCAACAGATTGATGACTGATACTGAAAAACTGGGAAGATTATAGTCATCCAGTCCTGCAATTGTGGAGGTCTTTTTTTTACCGAATCCAAGCATGTTTATTTCTCGCTTATCTAATCACCACGCCGGGCAAGTTTATTGGCAAATATCGACAAAAGCCCACCCAGCATAATGTAGCCAATGGCGACTTCCATCATGGCGAGTATTTGGCCAGCAAGAGTATGAGGCACAATGTCACCATAACCGAGAGTTGTCAGGGTGACGACGCTGAAATACAGGTGGGCTACGGCTGTTGGGTTTTGTCCAAAATCGACGCCAGCCTGGGTATACAGCCAGGCAAAAATAATGGCCTGAATACCAATCCAGAGACACCAGCGCAGCATACTGCGACCGCAATCACAGGTGATCCACCAGGGGTAGTAGAGCAGGGCGGTCAGTTTGTTGTAGGAGCGGAACTCCTTGATAAAGTTCTGATCGATAATTTCACGGCGCATCAGGTAGGCACCGGCGAAATTGATATCGCGGATATCGGTTCCGATCCAGCGAGCTGATTTGAATCCGCGTAGCATCCGCAAACGGGCACCACGTAGATCAGAATTGGAGAAATTTGCTCTGTCAATGGTTGCCATCGAAAGGTCTGCTTCTTTCAGGCTTGCTTCTGAAAGGTCGGCATCTGCCAGGGACGCTTCACGCAGACGACTGTTGTTGAGGTTGGCACAATGCAGATTGGCACCACTCAGATCTGCCTGGGTCAGGGTGGCACCTGCCAGATTGGCCCGAAACAGGCTGCAATTTTTCATTTGTGCCATTCCAAAACCTGCTCGTGTGGCATTGACCGCTTCAAGGTTGGCATCTTCGAGGTTGGCTCCGGAAAGCTCTGCTCCTTCGAGATTGCAATCCTGGAGAATCGCGCCCCGAAGGTCTGCTTTGAACAGTTTGGCTCCCTGGAGGTTGCGGCCACTTAAATTGACTCCGCGCAGGTCGCGATTGATCAGATCGGCATTAACCAGATCATCGGGCAGTTCGGATGCTGTGGACTGTGAAGCCGCTGGTTGGGGGGCAAACATCGATCCTCCACACGAAAAAAGGTTGACATTGGAGTAAGTATAGCAGATTTTAATGATTGTCAATGCATGTCTCTGTTGTTCAAAACAGGATTTTTACCGGGGGGGATGTGTGTTTCGTTCGGGTAGACAGAGCTGAAAAAAGACTGGAGAAATGATGGCTAAACAGGGAAAAGAGAGTGCTGGCGGGGCGGGGAAATCGGTTAAGATCAGGCGACTTGTGGCGCGAAAAATGGAGGAGGCCTGGAAGACGATTCCCCATTTTCATGTCACCATGTCGGTGGATATGACAGATGTGATCCGTTTTCGGCAAGATCTTGGTCTGACGATCAACGATTTTATTCTGGCTGCTGTGGTTCAGGCGTTGCAGGAGCACCCCTGGGTCAATAGTTGCTGGAATGGTGAGCGCGGGGTCGAAATTGATCAGATTGATCTGTCGTTGGCGGTAGCAACTGATCGCGGACTCTATTACCCGGTGATCAAGGCTTGTGGTACCCTGGGGCTGAAGGGACTCAGCCAGCAAGCAGGGTTGCTGGCTGAAAAGGCCCACCTGGGCACTCTGGCTGAAGTGGATTGTCAGGGAGGGACTTTTACAGTGACCAATATGGGGATGCTGGGGGTTGAATCATTTGCCGCAATCATTACTCCACCGCAGGCTGCGGTGCTGGCGGTTGGAACAGTCAAAG
Source organism: Deltaproteobacteria bacterium (assembly GCA_024276935.1). Lineage (GTDB taxonomy): Bacteria > Desulfobacterota > Desulfuromonadia > Desulfuromonadales > Geopsychrobacteraceae > Geopsychrobacter. The sequence continues at coordinate 1,123 of JAJRWH010000020.1, read as the reverse complement.
GTGAAATTATTGTTGATGAGCAGGGAGAACCTGCCGTTGCTCCGGTTATGCGAATGACTCTGGGGGCTGACCATCGTTTGCTTGATGGTGCTGATGCTGCCGAATTTTTGGCAACAATCAAAAGTTATCTTGAGGCACCGGTTATGTTGATTGCTGATCGCAACTAAAGTACAGCTATTTTTATCGACCCAAAAGAAAACCCCGCAGCTTTTGAGCGCGGGGTTTTCTTTTTACCACAAATTCAAGGGGTGATGAAAGATCAGTACCCTTTGAGGTGGTCGATATATTCCGGCAGGAAGAGCGAAATCTGCGGAATGTAGGTGATCAGGGCCAGGAAGACCAGCAATATCATCAACCAGGGCAGTGCCGCCCGTAAGACCCAGGTGAGACTTTCTCCTGTAATTCCGGCAGTGACAAACAGGTTGAGGCCCACAGGTGGTGTAATCATGCCGATTTCCATGTTGACAACCATGATAACCCCGAGGTGGATCGGATCGATCCCCAGCTTGACGGCAATGGGAAACAGGATCGGAGCCATGATCAGCAGAATTGCCGAGGGTTCCATGAAGTTACCCGCAGCCAGCAGCAGAATATTGACAACAATCAGGAATCCCCAGGAAGGTAATCCCCAACTGACGATCATCTCGGCGATATGATGCGGAATCCGTTCGGTTGTCAGTACGTGCGCAAAAAGCATGGCGTTGCCGATAATAAACAACAGCATGATTGATACTTTGGCCGAATCGAGAATAACCTTGCGGGTATCCGGATGAAACAGCGATTTGGGCAGAACCTTGAGCGAGAGAAGCAGGTTGCTGACAATGACAGCTCCGGTCGATTGCTCTTCATTTTGACGCCAGGGTCTGTTTTTAAGTGGACCCATGTCGCGGTAGACAAAGATAGCAATAAAAAAGGCGTAGACTGCCGAAACTGCAGCGGCTTCGGTCGGGCTGCAGACACCACCATAGATGGAACCCAGAACGATGACGATCAGCATCAGGCCACCACTGGCACTGGCTCCTGACCTGAGCAGGCCCCCGAATCCGACCCAGGGTTGAGCCGGCAGTTTTTTAACCCGGGCCACAATGTAGATGACAACCATCAGCATGGTTCCCATCATGAT
>JAJRWH010000019.1 GCA_024276935.1 Deltaproteobacteria bacterium | reverse complement strand
GTCAGTGGACGGTAGATAAAGGAAAAGCCCGCCTACCAGCGGGCTTTTCCTTTATGGACGATCCTGGATGTTCTATTGGTGCCGAAGCCGAGACTCGAACTCGCACGAGCAATTGCCCACCACCCCCTCAAGATGGCGTGTCTACCAGTTCCACCACTTCGGCGAAGGCCTGTATATATACAGAAACGATTTACAGGCTGTCAACTGAATTTTCAGCTGATTTTCTATTTTTTCTCTTCGGAAGAGGGTGCGACAGGTGCCGCCTGATCTGCCGGAGTTGCTGTCTTGCTGTTGAATCCACTGGCAGCGGGTTGAGCGGGTGCATTAACCGATGCCGGCATGACCGATTGTGATGACGGATTGCCATAAAAATAGGCCAAAGACAGGCTGGTGAGCATGAAAACGACAGCAGCAGCAGCGGTCACTTTGCTCATAAAGCTGGCGCCACCACCTGCACCAAAAATTGTTTGACTGCCACCGGCACCAAAGGATGCGCCAACTTCGGCCCCTTTGCCCATCTGTAACAGTACAATAACTATCAGGGCTAAACTTACGGTTACGTGCAGTCCGATCAGTAAATATGTCATTTGTGCTTCTCTCCTTATGTCAAGCCAACTCATTCGAACCGCGGTACGCTAGCATAATTTCGCTCTGGAAGAAAGTGGTTTTTATCGAATGTAAGCTTCAGTGACATAACGGCGCATCATCACATGGGTGTTGAAATAATAAGCATTTTTACCAATAGCATTTTTCATGACGTTGATCCAGCCACTGCGGTCATTGTAGTAAAGAGGAATAATCACCTCAGACAGCTTGCGATACATATCGTCCAGATCTTCATTGGCACGTCCGACTTCTTCATCAATTTCGGTAGGAGGAGGACCAATAGACCAACCTGTAACGCCTTCAATGTGACCTTCAATCCACCAACCGTCCAGAACGCTGAAGTTGGGGACTCCATTTAACGCAGCCTTCATCCCGCTGGTTCCGGAAGCTTCAAGCGGACGCATCGGATTGTTCAACCAGATATCGACCCCGGGAATAAAGCGCGATGCCACGTCCATATTGTAGTTTTCCAGGTAGACCAGATCGATTTTGCCCTTCATCTTTTCCGCCTGCTGAATAATGCGCTGGATGACCCTTTTGCCATCCTCATCGCGGGGATGCGCTTTGCCACCAAAAATAAACTGAAGTTTTCCGGCGCCAATCTCAAGCAGTTTCTCCATATTGTTAAAAATAAGATCCCCGCGTTTGTAGGTTGCAGCGCGACGCGCAAAACCGATGGTCAGCAGTTCAGGGTTAAGCTCAATACCGGTTTTCTCTTTAATATATTGAAAGAAGAGAGCCTTGGCTCCCAGGTGTGTTTCCCAGATTTCTTCATCAGGAATATTGTCGACCCGAACAAGAAGTTCCGGTTCATTGGCCCACCCCGGCAGGTAGCGATCGAAAAGTTCAACAAAGTAGGGCGAACACCAGGTGAAAGGATGAATACCGTTGGTGATTGCGTGAATTTCAAAACCGGGAAACATGTTTTGTGAGACTTCACCATGACGCTTGGCAACCCCATTGATATACCGACTTAAGTTCATGGCCAGCATGGTCATGTTCAATTCATCGTTTCCGGCCAGGTCTTTGAGCAACTCTATGGACACTTCTTCAGGCATCAATTCTTCAACCAGGGAATAGGGAAAGCGGTCATGACCTGCGGGTACCGGCGTGTGTGTTGTGAAAACACATTGTTCGATAACCTGTTGTGTATTCCACGAGTTGCGTTCATCCCAGGTTTCTTCGAGCGGGAGCTTGGCGTCATTCAGCAGTTCAAGCGTCAACAGGGCCGCATGCCCCTCATTCATATGGTAGCGTTTGATATCAAAACTGAGGGCCTTGAGAATGCGTGCGCCACCAATGCCAAGAACTATTTCCTGCTTGAGCCGGTAATCAAGATCACCCCCGTAGAGTTGATGAGTAATAGTACGATCCTCGTCCTGGTTGCCGGGGATATCAGTATCAAGAAAAAGAATCGGAACAACGCCACCGGTTGGACTTTTAACCCGATACAGCCAGGCTTGTACCTTGACGTCGCGTTTGCCGATTGTCACCAGTGTTTTGGTTGGTAGCAGTTCCATGTGTTTTTCAGGTTGCCACTCGATTTCTGATTCCTGCTGCCAGCCATCACTGCTGAATTTTTGTTCAAAATATCCTTTGCGGTAAAGCAGGGTGACAGCGACCATCGGAACCTTGAGATCAGCGCCACTTTTAATGGTGTCTCCAGCCAGAACCCCCAGACCTCCACTATAGGTTGGTATCTCAGCTTTTAGCCCGATTTCCATTGAGAAATAGGCGATTCGTGGGTCTTGGGTATACTTTTTCCAGCTTTCCATCTTTGCCTCCAGGGATTGTTCGTGACTGACCTTTGTACAATGGAAAGAAAGCATAGCAAAGAGCATCAGATCGTCCAGTGATTTTCTGGTAAGAAAATGCTATAAACTATGGAAGTTTCTGATTTATTCTTCGGAATTTTTCAGAAGCGGTGCTGAGTCCAGGCTTCATCATTAACGACAGGGCAATGTCAATGTATCTGAAACAGTTTGGTTTGCAGGAAAAACCTTTTCACATTACCCCCAATCCCAAGTTTATTTTTTTAAGTAAAAACCATAAAGAGGCTTTTGCTCACCTCCTTTACGGGGTCAAGCAGGGGGTTGGCTTTTTGTCTTTGATCGGCGAAGTTGGAACCGGCAAAACAACCGTACTGCGAACATTGCTGCGCCAGCTTGAACAGTCAGACTATCAGGTTGCATTGATATTCAATCCCTGTCTTTCGGCGCTGGAGCTGCTCCAGACTATCCATCGGGAATTTGGTATTGCCTGTCATGAAAACGAGGATAATCTGGCGCGGCTGCATGATTCACTGAACCGTTTTCTGCTCGAACAACGTCAGCAGGGTAAAACTGTTGTTCTGGTGATCGACGAAGCGCAGAACCTTGAACCTGTCGTTCTTGAACAGTTGCGCCTGTTATCCAATCTGGAAACTGAAACCGACAAGTTACTGCAACTGATTATTGTCGGTCAGCCGGAATTGGAAGAGGTTCTTGATCGTCGCGAATTACGTCAACTGAAACAGCGTCTGACGGTTCGTTATCGGTTGACAAATATGGATGCTGAAGACACCGCTTTGTATGTCCGCCATCGTCTCAAGGTCGCCGGATTCACGGGAGGGCAGATCTTCACCGATAAGGCTCTGGCCCATATCTATCGCCTGACGGCAGGATTACCGCGTTTGATCAATATCCTCTGTGATCGTGCGTTGCTGGTTGCCTATACCAATGAACAGAACCAGGTTGATCATAAAACGGTGCGTATGGCCCAGTCGGAGCTGGCTGGCGAGAAAAAGCAATCATCGCGCTGGCCCCTGAGGCTCGTCCTCGCAGGGTTCAGTCTCACTGGGCTGATAGTGCTGTTGTGGCAATCGGGTTATTTGTCTGGTCCTGTCCCGGTTTCGCAGACACTGACTCAAAAAAAACAATCAACGACAGTCACCAGAAAGCAATCACCACAACCGGCAGAGACAGCAAAGGCAGAGGCCCGATTGTTGCCTGTTATCTCGCAAAAAATTGGTTCTTTTGGCGAGGTAGAGTCGGTCAAGCTGGCCACTTCAGCCGTTCTTGCCCTGTGGGGACGTCAGGGTCTTGAAACATTCAATCCGGGTGTTTTTCGCCCTCTCGAGACAGCATTACGCACAAGAGATATGAGCGCCATTCGCTTTCAGGGCAGTCGGGATAAATTACTGCGGTTCAATACCCCGGCAATTCTGTCGATTGTTCTACCCAACCTGCAAGGGAAGCGTTATCTGGCTGTTTTGGAGGTCAGGGATTCCAAGGTGAAAACCGCACCGGCTTTGACCGAGGATGGCTGGATGACAGTTTCGCTGCTGGGAAAAATCTGGTTTGGCAAGGCCGTGATTCCCTGGCGAAATTATGAACAATTACCATACCTGGATCGTCCGGGAATGCGGGTTAAGGGAGTCCGCCGAATTCAGGAACTTCTCAGTCTGGCCGGTTATCCCGACTTGAAAATTACCGGGGTCTACGATTTGGCAACAATCACTGCGGTGAGCCAACTGCAAAAGAATGCCGGGCTGGCGCCTGATGGCAGAATCGGTGCCCAGACACTGTTTGAAATCTATCGATTGGTCGGATTGAAAATGCCACGGTTGGCAGAGGAAAGCAGATCATGAGTTCGATCCTCAAAGCGCTGCGGAAACTGGAAGAAGAAAAAGCCGCCATCGGAGATGGTGGTGTCGATATCGCTCGCGATATTTTGAAGAGATCGGCCCGCGAGAAACCACAGAACCATTTCTGGCCCTTGGCTTCTGCGGCATTGTTTTCGTTACTCATTGCGGTCAGTGCTTTTCTCTGGTTTACCTTTGAAGGGCAAACAGGTAAACGTGAACCGCTACCGACTGTTGCAGAACGGCAGGATGTGGTTCGGCAACCAGAAGTTGTCCTCCCTGATAAACCGCTGATATATAAAGATAAAACAACGCCCGCATCGACTGTTCATCCGCAACCAGAAGAAAAAACTTCTGCAGTTAAAGCTTTATCCTTATCGGAACCGGCAGCCTTACGGCCAGATGGTGCTCCCTTTCTGAAGGTAACAGGCATCGCCTACCGTAAGAATCCCGCCGAACGAATTGCTATTATTAATGATTTGCCAGTCATGCAGGGTACAATTATCGAGGGTGCCAGGGTCACGGAAATCCTGCCCGAGAAAATTGTTTTCAACTGGCAGGGTGATCTTTTTGAGCAAAGAGTAGAGAAAGACTGACCGCCTGGCTGAAACCCGTCCGTTATTAGAGAGCAACCTGCCAAATATTAAGTCTGGCACTCGAACTGATTGCAGAATATTCTCAAGTAAGGCGTAGAATATTCTGCAACCCTCTTTTGTGTTCAGCGATCATTCTTTTGCCATCCAATATTAATCCTATTTATATCAGATAGTTATCAAGGACATTATTGTCTGGCACAGTTCCTGATAGTCCTCCCTGAATAATCTTTATATTCGTAGCGGAGGTTCCAATGAATAGAAAACCGGTCATCCTGGTACTTGCCTTGATCATTATCCTGGCAGTTGTTGCCGGAACAATTCTGACAGGCGGCGAGCAAGATGCTCAAGCTTCGGCCATGACTGAGTTGAATCTCAGCAACCTCAGTTGTGGATCCTGTGTCAGTAAAATTAAAGACTCTCTGGCTGAAGTTGACGGGGTTGGACAGGTCGATGTCAGCATTACCAATGGCCGTGGTCAGATTGCCTACGATCCGGCCCGGATCGATTCGGCAGAGATTGCCAAAATTGTCACCGAGGCGGGTTATCCTGCGTCAGTCCGACTTGATTTGAGCGCAGAAGAATATCAACAGTTACTGTCTGAAAATGAGCAATTGAGTGCTTCCTATGTTGCGCGTATCGGCAGTCGGCTTTTGTCTCGCCAGGATTTTGAACGGGTTTTACAATTGCGCAGTAAGACCGACCTTGCTCCAAGTCCCTCTCCCTATGCCAGTCAGCAATTGCAAGCCCAGGTCTGGAAAGAGTTGAAAGAGCGTGAAGTTCTTCTAGCAGCCGCAGACAAGAATAAAATTGTGGTTCAGGATGGTGAGGTTGAACGCGAAATTGACCGGATGAAGGCTGCGAACAAGAATTTTGATACGCTCATAAAAGATAGTTTTGGTGGATACGACTCATTTTTTACTCGGATCAAGGAAAATATGATCATCAATCGCAATATTCGGCAAAATGTTGTTGCCGGTCTTAACTCTGAGCGTGAAAAACAACTGAAGTTTTCTCAGTGGTACGACGAGACCCTGCGCAACACCAATATCGTTATTTTTGATCCCCTTCTCAAGCAAGCGGAATCTGCCGGTGACTCGGGCTGTGGTGGATCTTGCGGTGGTTGAAATAAACAGATTTTTGACTGAAACAACAGCATAAGGAGAGTTGACCATGGGTAAGAAAAGTAACAACCGTCAGGACAAAAAAGATCAGTTTGTAGAAAAAAAATCCGCAGGAATGGGAAAGTTAGTTGGTTTGTTCGGGGTCCTGATTGTCGCGGCAGTTGCCGGGTGGCTGGTCTTTGGACAGGGTGCTGCTGACGGTTTTGCTTCGGTTAAAGCTGAAAAGGGTGTGGTTAAACTCAATATTGCCCAGATTGATGATGGCAAAGCCCACTATTACCGTTTTGCAACCAATAAAGGAAATATCGATTTCTTCGTTGTCAAAAGTGTTGATGGCGTAATGCGAGCCGCTTTTGATGCCTGCGATGTCTGCTTCCGGGAAAAAAAAGGTTATCGTCAGGAAGGAAACTTCATGGTCTGTAACAACTGTGGCCAACAGTTCAGAACAGATTTGGTCAATGAGGTCAAGGGTGGATGCAACCCGGCACCTCTGGCGCGGAAAATCAATAATGGTCAACTGTTGATCACCCAAAGTGACATTATCAGGGGTGCGGGTTATTTCGGTATCTGATCGACATATCGCTCTTTACGAGGACTATCATGAGACTCGAAACCATCGCCCTGAATAATCTGCGTCGTCGCAAGAGTCGGCTGGCATTTCTGGTCGCCGGATTGCTGATCGGAGTTGCGACTGTCGTAACCTTGATTTCGCTATCGACGACCCTGACCGAAGATGTGCAGAACAAGATGGAAAGCTACGGCGCGAACATCCTGGTGACCCCCCGCAGTGATGCGCTTTCCCTCAGTTATGGTGGAATAAGCCTGGGTGGAGTCGCGCTTGATTCGCAGGAAATTCGTCAGGCCGATTTGAAAAAGATCTACACCATTCGCAATAACAAGAATATCGCAGCGGTAGCCCCCAAGGTTTTGGGGGCACAGAATGTCAGGGGGCAGCGGGTGCTGCTGATGGGCGTTGATCCTGAAATGGAGTTCAAGCTCAAAAAATGGTGGAAAGTCAATGGACAACCCCTGGCAACCGACCATGATCTGGTGGCCGGAGCAAGCGTTGCTCGCAGTCTTGATTTGGCAATCGGTGACAAGGTTGAGATTGCGGGTGAGACTTTTAACTTGACCGGCATTCTGTCTGAAACAGGTTCGCAGGATGATCAGATCCTTATTGCCACACTTCCGACAGCACAGAGATTGTTGGACAAAAAGGGACTGGTTTCGCTTGTTGAGGTTGCTGCGCTTTGTGCCAACTGTCCTGTCACCGACATGGTTACCCAGATCAGTCAGGTTCTTCCCGGGGCAGAGGTCAGTGCGATTCAGCAGGTCGTCAAGACCCGAATGCACGCCCTTGATCAATTCCGTAATTTTTCACTGGCAATTGCAGCGGTTGTTCTGTTGATCGGTGCTCTGGTTGTTTTTGTAACGATGATGAGCGCCGTTAACGAACGCACACGGGAAATCGGAATCTTTCGCGCGCTTGGTTTTCGACGTGCCCATGTCATTCGCCTGATATTACTTGAATCAACGGTTGTCAGCTTCATTGCCGGAATACTCGGTTTTGTGGTTGGAATGGGGGTTACCTATCTGATTCTACCCCTGATGACCGACAACGAAGTGGCTCTGCACTGGGATCCGGTTCTTGGTGGTGGCGCCGTATTACTCGCCTTGCTGGTGGGGGCTTCTGCATCATTCTATCCTGCGCTTAAAGCCAGTCGACTCGATCCCACTGAAGCTTTGCGCGCACTTTAAAAGGAAGACTGTTATGTCTTTTGTTCACCTGAAACAACTCGACAAACACTATGAGAGCGAAGCGGATTGCGTGATAGCACTCAATCGGCTGGACCTTGCCGTCGAAGATGGATGTTTTCTTGGCATAATGGGGCCTTCTGGTTCAGGAAAAAGCACCTTATTGTCAATCCTGGGCGGGTTATGTCACCCCACGACGGGAAAGGTTCTGGTTGATGACATAGACCTCTATGGCCTGCGCAGCGAACAACGTGCTGATTTTCGCCGAGAGTATTTAGGTTTCGTCTTTCAATCATTCAATCTGATTCCGTACCTGACTGCTCTGGAAAATGTGATGCTGCCATTGGCGGTCAAGAAACTGCCAAAGGTTGAAAAAAATCGTATGGCCAGTCAGGTGCTGGATCGGGTTGGTTTGTCTCATCGGGTTGGTCATTTGCCAAGCCAGCTTTCCGGCGGTGAACAGGAGAGGGTTGCAATTGCCCGAGCCCTGGTCAATGAACCCCCGTTGATTCTGGCCGATGAACCAACAGGCAGTCTTGATATAGCGACAAGTACCGAGATCACGAAGCTGTTCAGGACCTTGAATGAAGAAGGTCAGACGATTATCATGGTGACTCACAACGATGAAAATCGGCCATATTTTGATCGAATAGTTGTCCTCAGGGATGGAAAAATTGAGTCCGACAGTGCGCGGATTCCTCAGATGGTTTCTCAAGTAGGGTGAGGAGATGATTTTTTTACTGTTACTCGTTCTTGCGTTTCTGCTTTTAAAAATTCAGGATGAACTGAGTGATCCTCTGGTAGAAGAATCGGTTGCAACGTCCTGTCCGGGATGTTCCAAAGAAATAGAGTTTGACTGGATGGTCTGCCCGCATTGTTTACTGCGTTTGCGAGAAAGCTGCTCCTCCTGCCAACAGGGCAAACTGATCAGCCATCGTTATTGCCCCGCTTGTGGCGCACAAGCAGCCGCGAGGTAGGCAATGAAATGAAAAAGAGATATCTGCTCCTGCTGATTTTGGCGGTCTCCGGGTTCGGGGTGTTTTTGTACAATTACTGGAGCTATTCTTGTGGCCGCTGTAATAACGAATCGCTTCTGACGATCACTTTACCCGCAGAAATTCTGATTGGCATCAACCTTTTGAGTCTGGTGGTCCTGACTCTGGTTCATGTCTGGTGCCGGAGTGTTTCTGCTGCCCTGATTTGCCCCTGTGGCGAAAATCTTCACTCAAGTTGGCAGTATTGTCCGTGTTGCGGGCATGTCTGTACTAAAAAGACCTGAATAATCCTTCCTTTTTAAACACGCTTTTTGTGGGCAAACAAAATTGATCTGGCTATAATGCCTATCTGAAACCAACCCTGCTTATGGTATGTCAGTCTCTTCGGGAGGATTTTGGATGCGCATCTTCATGCTTATTGTTTTTCTGTTTGTCCCTCTGGCTGTTACCGCTGCGAATAGTGCACCATCTGAGAATCAGCCTCAATCGGTTGATTTGTCCCGTTTGAATCTGACGGTTATTGACCTTGGTCAGGATCTGCGCCGAGGTGTTGTGGCAAGAGTGCAACTGCAACCACAAGCTGATCTTGACCTGAGCGAACCCACAGAAAAAAACCTTTATCACTATAAGGTTACAGTCAGTTTTACCGACAAAAAAACCGGAGAAAATCTGGGAGAAGGGCAGGCCGCTGCCCGCATTTTTGCCGACAAATATGCAACCTCTACCGTTCGTCTGGAGCCACAAACAGCTGAATGGACCGGTTTTGTTCTTTTGCCGACAGAAGAAGTCATGATCAAGATCGGCAGCAAGCTGGCTGATGGGAAAAAGCGGATTTATCGATTCTTCTTTCAGGCAAATGAGGGTCGATTCCTGCTCGAACCTGCGCAACCCCTGCAATAGACCTTGAAAGGGAATGCTATTGCGGTAAGTAGCGTTTCAACAGAGCCCAGCTTGGTAATGTCGGAAGTATTTTTGCCATTTCCTTAACAATTTGTTGCGTAGAACCTTCGAACTCTGGAAGGACCAGAAGTAATTCTTCTACCGTCAGAGAGGCCAGATCGTGCGGCGTGGATTTTTCAGCCTCGGAGGGTTTTTCCGGCATTCTGTTGAGCAGGTAACCTGCAATTTCAATTTCCAGATAGCGTGCGGCCAACAAACTTAAAAGTGTATGGTTGATGGTGCCAAGGCGTGCTTCAGCAACAACCAGCAGGGGCAAACCAAGGTCTTTGGCCAGGTCAGCAACCAGAAATCCACCGACCAAAGGAACCATCAGTCCCCCGGCCCCTTCAATCAGGGTGAACTGGTGATGAGCAATGATCTTTTTCCCTGTCGCCAGGAGCTCTGTGTAGTTGACAGAACGTTTTTCCTGACGCGAAGCTGTTGCCGGTGCTGCCGCCATTTTGAAGCGATAAGGGCAGGTTATCTCAGGAGGCTCATTTATTGCGGCAGCCCAGCGGAGTAATTCACCATCCTGCCCCGGATGGTCCACATTGGCAACGCCGGTTTCTACCGGCTTCATGACACCGACATCAATGTCACATTGACGCAGGTACAGGGCCAGGGCTGCAGTGAAAATCGTTTTGCCGACCCCTGTCCCGGTTCCGGTTATAAACAGGCCCCGAGGTTCAGCTGTGGCAGGCATTGACGACAACCTCGGCATCTTTGATCATCTGCATATCATCTTCCTGATTTCGCCCGGTTGTGGTCAGATAGTTTCCAACCATTGTTCCGCTGGCTCCGGCCATAAACATTGCTGCCTGAAAATCACGCATATTTTTTTCACGTCCACCACAAACAGTTATCCGCTTACGGGGCAACAGGTGGCGATAAAGAGTGATTATTCTCAGGCAGTCCAGCGGGGTCAGAAGCTGGTTGTCTGCCAGCGGTGTTCCGGCAACCGGATTGAGAAAATTGAGTGGAACCGAATCAACATCCAGCTCACTGAGTGTCAAACCCATCTCGACACGCTGTTCCAACGATTCTCCAAGACCAAAAATCCCACCACAGCAGACCAGCATCCCCGCTTTTTTGGCGACACGAATGGTTGCAACATCCTCTTCATAGTCGTGTGTCGTACAAATTTCCGGAAAGAAGGACCGCGCGGTCTCAAGGTTGTGATGATAAGTGATACAGCCGGCATTTGCCAGGGCAGTGGCTGTTTCCTCTGTCAGAATCCCGAGTGACGCCGAGGGTTCGATCCGGGTCTCATTTTTGATTCTGGTAATCGCTTTGAGGATTGTATTGAACTCATCCCCTTGAGAAACTCCCGTGCCACTGGTGACAATACCGTAGCAATGGTTTCCTTCACGTTCAGCCTGATGCGCTCCCTCAACAATTTCTTCACAGGACTTCAAGGCATAAACCGGGGTGTTGGTTTGGTGGTGTGAGGACTGAGCGCAGAATGAACAATTCTCGGCACAGCGACCAGATTTGGCGTTAATGATCGAACAGAGGTCAATTTGGTCAGCCAATGACTGTTCTTTGATGCGATGTGCTCCCGCCATAAAGAGGGTTAAATCACTGCCACGCGCATTGAGAATCTGGAGGCCCTCATCAGCTGACAGGTTTTCACCATTGAAGACTTTGGTGCTTATGTTGATCACAGATTGATTCATTTTTATTGTCTCCTTTGCTGGGCGCAGACTAGTCATTTTAGGGCGTCTTGTCAACCCGAACAGGGCCAGAGGTTTACAAGGTCTACCATTTCTGTGTTTCTAATCTCATATAGGGTTGACAACCTGAAAATCAGATGATAAAACACTGTTTTCAATTTCGATCAGGCAGGGATGTTATGGTTAAAAAACTTATTGGAAAAAAGCTGAAGGGGTCACGTCTCAAGCGTGATAAAACAATTCAGGAACTGGCAGAAAAATCACGAGTTTCTTCGAATATGATTTCAAGGATTGAACGTGGTTTGACGACACCCTCTGTTGAGATTCTGATGAAACTGGCTGACGCGCTCGGAGTCAGTCTCAGTTATTTTGTTGAAGAGGCCGAAAAGGGCAGTCCGGTTATCTTTACCCCTGCAGGGCAGGGTGATCCGATTTTCTTTTTTGAGGATAAACATCAGATTTTCAGTTTGACTCAGGGTTTGCGCGATCCAGGTTTTTCTGTTTTCGTCGATGTCCTTGAGCCTTCCTGCGACAGTGGTGAAGGGGGGATGGTACATACCGGCGAAGAATTTGCCATGGTCCTGGAGGGTGCCCTTGATTTTTCCATTGAGGGCGAAAAATTTCATCTTGAAACAGGTGATTCGATCGCATTCAAGGCTTCTTTGCCCCATCGTTGGCAAAACGACAGCGGGCAGCAGGTCAAGATCCTCTGGATTGTTTCACCACCTCCTAATGTCTGAAATTCGATTATTTATTGTTAACCGGCCATGAAATTCAGGGAGGTTGCCGGATGCAGATCAAGAAAATTGTCGGTAAAAAATTAAAAGAAATCCGTTTGAAACGTGACCTGACGATTCAGGTCCTGGCTGAGAAATCCCATGTTTCATCCAATATGATCTCGAGGATTGAGCGGGGTTTGACCATTCCGTCAGTCGATATCCTGATGCGCCTGGCCAATGTCTTTGATAAAAGCATCAACTATTTTGTTGAAGATGTTTCGACCTCACATGAGGTCGTGGTGACCCATCCCGGTGAACGAGACAAAACAGTTTATGACGATGACCAGCATATTATGCAGACAGAGTCATTCACTTCAGGTTTGCGTGATCCGCAATTCATGTCATTTTTCTGTACGATAAAGCCGGGTGGAACCAGTGGTGAACAGGAGATGTATCATCCTGGGGACGAGTTGATCTATCTGGTCGAAGGTAAGCTGCGGATGGAGATTGTAGACGAGGTTCACTATCTGGAAACCGGGGACAGTATCTGTTTTAAATCTCATCTGCCTCACCGTTGGGAAAATATTGCTCCGGGAGAAACAAAAGTTATCTGGACTCTTTCGCCCTTTACGATTATCTGATTTTTGCAAGCTGCTGAAATCCATGAGGACTTCTTGACAGTCGGAAATCGTTAGATATAGTATCACGGGTAAATCAATTGATGCTTCTCTCCCCTCCAGGAGGCTCTATGAACAAGTCAGAACTGGTGGAAGCGCTGTCTGAACGTGAAAATCTGACCTACAAAAAAGCTGAGCAGATCGTTAATCTTGTGTTCGATTCAATGGCGGAAGCGCTGATCGAAAATGACCGGATTGAGATTAGAGGTTTCGGTAGCTTTATGGTCAAGGATTACAAGGCCTATATGGGACGCAACCCCAAAACGGGTGAGGTCATAAAGGTCAAACCGAAAAAACTGCCTTTTTTCAAGGTTGGTAAAGAGCTGCGTGAACGGGTCAATAGCGGCAATTGAAACTTTGAGCACCAAAAATAAAGTGATTCAAGCCTGATTGTTATGGAACGATCAGGCTTTTTTTCGGTCAAAACCCTGTAGTGATCCTGTCAATAAACGGAATTTATTCTTTTTTTTAGACAGAATTTGGACGACGATGCCGCACGATAACGAATTGGCGCTCTCTGCCGGTGTCTTAAGGACTCTCTGGACAATGTATCGTCATTGGCACATTAATTGATAGGTAGTGCTGCCGGGCTCGGGTGTCAGGGCTGTTGCTTGATTTCAACCGTGTGGATTCTTTATAGTTAACTGTTTTTTAACCATCCCGACAGTTCATTTTTTTTGAGGGTAGGTCGTATGAAAAAGGTATTTATCGCTTTCTTTCTGTTCGTGACCGTTCTGGCGCCTGGACCAATCTGGGCGACTCCTTCACAATACGGTACGACAGGTCTGATTACAGTACCGACTGCTGATACCCTCGATTCAGGTAATTTAGCGATCGGCCTCTGGGGCAATATTTCTGAAACAGGCTCTGGAACAGCAACTCTGGTTCCGGTCAGTCTGACTATGGGACTTGGCACCTTTATCGAAGCCTATGGTTCCTTTCCCAATCTGCTTTTTAACGACGATGAGCCTGTCAGTGGCAGAGGATACGCGGATTTGGGACTGAAGGTCCGGGTATTGGGTAAACGTTCCTCTGCTATCAAATTTGCCCTTGACGTGCAGGCACGCAGACATCTCAATAATGATCCCGCTCTGGATGGATTGACTGATCTGATGGGGCGTGGAATCCTGAGTTTGAAAACATCCCGAATGGGTCTGCATCTCAATGCGGGTTATTTGCAAAATGACAGCAAAACGGGCTTTGATGATCAGGTCGTAGGCGGGGCAGGGCTGGAACTTTATCCTCTGGCAAGGTTAAGGATCCTGGCAGAGTTCGATGCCGCGACAGAAGCTTTACCAAACCTTGATCAGCCAATGGAAGCTCTTTTCGGGTTTCAGTATTTCATTTCTCCCCATCTGACTTTTCATGCCAGTTACGGAGTTGGTCTAACCGATGCCGTCAATGATTGGCGCATTATTACCGGGTTTTCCACCAGCCAGGGCCTTGGAACCTACATAAAACCGGTGCCACGTATTATTGAAATTCCAGAGGATAATCCCAAAAAGGAACCTGTCAAAAAAGCCAAGTTTAAGGCTTTGACACCTTTGGTTCCCAAAACAAAGAAAATCAAAGTTGATCCGGTGGCCAAACTTGAAATCCCGGTCGACCCTGAAGGTGAAGAGGTCATCGTTGATCCTTCTGAGCGATTAGTTATTCCGGGAACGACTGCAATCAAAGGAGCGCCAGTTTCTCCGGTTTCGGCGCCTGTTCCAACTGCGCCACAGGACGTTAAGGAGATTGCGGTAAAGCAGGCACCCAAATTCAACAGTACTATTCCCATTGAGACGGTTGTTTACCGTAAATTCCGTTTTGATGAGTTGAGTTATGAATTTGATCAATCGACGCTATCTGCCGCCGGGGCTCGCGCTGTGGCTCTGGTCGCCGAGAAATTACGTAAAGAAAACAAATTTTTTATCTTGCGGATAAATGGTCATACCGACAGTACGGGCTCTGTCACCTATAACGAAAAGCTGGGTTACAAACGTGCAGTCAGTGTTGCGGAGAGACTGGTTATTAACGAAGGCTTTGACCCTTCGCGAGTTTTTGTCAAGGGAATGGGAGAGGCTGTTCCCATTGCGGATAATTCAACTCCCGAAGGACGCTCGTTGAATAGACGGGCCGAAATATTAGTGCTGTTACCCAAAAAATAAGTGAACAAGAGAGTTTAGGAACATGGGACAAAAAATTCTGCTAATCTTCTTACTGCTTTTGCCGGTCCTGGCCTTTGCCGACAAAACCGAAGACCAACTTAAGTCGTTTCTGCAAAGCAGAAAGGTTGTTGATCAGGTATATTTTACAACAGCCTCATCTCAACTGTCGGCTGCATCGCGCCAGAAACTCAATCAAATGGTGCCGACATTGGAGAAAATCGACAGAAAAGAGTATTTGCTGCGGGTCGAGGGGTTTGCCAGCCCGGAAGGAAGTGTTGCAAAGAATGTGAATTTATCGATGGAGCGGGCGATGGCGGTACGTAACTATTTCAGAGATGTTCATGGCTTGTCCCTTGATCTGTTTCTGACCGGCTATGGTGGGGCAAAATCAGCGACCAACGTAGATGCTTCCCGGCGGGTTGATATTGCTGTCTATCGTCAGGCCCAGGCCGCAATGGCTCTTTTCGACGAGCAAGGAACCGTAGAGAAGATTGTCTTGAAGTGAGGAATGCCCGATGAGTGTCGATTTTTCCAAATTGGATGACAGCCCTATTTTTGCCGGGCTGACGACGCAGGAAATAAATACCCTGGGAACCGCCTTTACGGTCAAGGAAATGGGGGAAGGGAAAACAGTTTTCATTGAGAACATGCTGGGCGAATCTCTCTACCTGATCAAAAAGGGAACGATCCGGATATCACGAATGATGGCGGAAGGGGATGAAGAAGTTCTGGTTGTTCTCGGTCCGGCAGATGTTTTTGGTGAGATGGCTATTTTTGATGGAGCACATCGCAGCGCCACAGCCCGAGTTGCAGAAGATGCAGAGTTATTGAGCCTGTCAAAGAGCGATTTCGAAAAACTGAGTAGTCGTGATCCTGCCCTTTGTCTGAAGTTGGCATTGAATATCATCAGACTTTTCAGCGAGAGGATCCGATCTTCTCAAAATGCCCATCGGGAAATGATACTGACAGCTTTAGGGCGTCGCGCCTGACATGCCAGGAATACCGAACTGCGGAGGTCGATTATGAAAAAACGCCTGTTTATACTACCCCTTATGCTGACGATCCTTGTGGGTTGTGGCGGAGTTTCAATCGTTCCCCGTCCTGATAGTGCAGGGCAAATCAACTCCCAGGAACTGTCAATAACGCAGACCAACGAGCAGGTCAGTGTGACTGCCCGAGTGATGGACCTTGAAGTACGCCCTTATCAGATGGAACAGAATATTTGTTCTTTTATGGTACAGGTCAAAAATAACCGCGCCAAAAAAATCTACCTTCCTGCAGATCGGTTCATTCTTGCCGATTCGCACGGTAATCAGTATCGACCTGTCTCGCCTGAAAAAATTCGTAAAATTGTTGCCAGTCTGGACCCCTATCTGATTCCTTATCCCTATGTTGGGTATTATTACGAGGGAGATGCCGAGAGGGCACGGATTCGGAATGAATTCAACAGTGAGACAACCTACTTTCCAACCAAAAACCCGCAAAATATAGCTCTTGAAGCCCTGCCTGACGGAAAGGTTGAGGCAGGAAAGCAGATTTCCGGCCTGATCTATTTTCTTGCTGATCTGAGAACGATGGATGGTTTTACTCTTGAAGGTTCTGCCGTTCTCTCCAAAGGGGTCAAGTCAACTGATTTCATTTTCCCATTTACAGTTGTGAAGAAGTAACAGACCTTATACAATTAGAGTCAGACACGACAGCCTGCCATTACGGCAGGCTGTTCTTGGTTATCGTTCCATATTTATTAAGGCCGTGAATGTCTGACCTTATTATTCATAATGTATTTTTCGGTTTTATCGGTGGTCTGGGCTTGTTTCTGTTCGGCATCCGGACCATGTCGGAAGGCCTGCAAAAAATTGCCGGCGACCGAATGCGCAAAATCCTTGCCAGCCTGACGAATAAACGCATTGTCGGGACCCTCATTGGCATTGCGGTAAGCGCAATCATTCAATCCTCCAGCGCCACAACGGTCATGGTCGTCGGTTTTGTGAACGCCGGATTGCTTTCCCTTATGCAGGCCATTGGTGTTGTCCTTGGCGCCAACATAGGAACAACGATTACGGCTCAACTGTTTGCTTTTAAAATCACCCGGTTTGCGCTGCCAGCTATTGGAATCGGGGTTGCTCTTACACTTTTTTCACGGCAAAAACAAAAAAGTTTCTGGGGAGAAATTCTTCTTGGGTTCGGGCTGCTTTTCCTGGGCCTGTCTATTATGAAACAGTCCTTTGATCCCCTGAAGGACTCTGAAGTTTTTCTGCAAATTTTCACTCTGGTTGGAAATCATCATCTGCTGGGGGTTTTGATCGGAGCTCTGCTGACAGTCATTGTCCAGAGCAGTACGGCAACGATCGGAATCACCCTGGCGTTGGCAACCTCTGGCTTGATCAGCTTTGAGGCCAGTGTTGCCCTGATTCTCGGGGAAAATATTGGCACGACAATGACTGCGAATCTGGCGGCGATTGGGACAAATCTTGCGGCTCGCCGTACCGCCTTTTGCCATTTTTTATTCAATGTTATTGGCGTTACCTACATGCTACTGTTGTTTCCCTATTTGATCAAGCTGGTGTCATTTTTAACTCCGGGCGATGCTGACCTGATTATCAAAACTCAGGCTCAGGCGGATTTGCTGGGAGGACTTATCGGTGACAAGCCATTTATTGCCCGTTATATTGCCAATACACATACAATATTCAATATTGTTAACACCTTGATTTTCTTGCCAATTCTTGGGCTTCTGGCAAAAGTTTCCACGGTTTTGATTCGTGGGAAAGATGAAGATATCGACAAGATGCAGCTGCAATATATCGATAACCGCGTCTTGAATACTCCGCCCATTGCTCTGGGACAAGCCCGCCGTGAGACACGTCGAATGGCCCGGCTTGCACTTGAAATGCTGCAAAAAACCAATATGTTCCTTGAATCTGGACATCTCAAAATGATTAAAAGTCTGGAGAAGAAGGAACAATTGCTCGATTTTTTGCAGAAAGGGATTACTGATTTTCTGGCAGCACTCTCTCAGCAGGCCGTATCCGCACAAATGTCCAAAGATCTTGCAACAATGATGCATGTTGTTAATGATCTGGAAAGAATCGGTGATAATTGTGAAAATCTGTGGCAATTGGGGCAGCGCAAAGTTGAAAACAATGTCCCGTTTTCAGAAACAGGGCTCAACGAACTCACTGAGATTGCAGGAAAATCAGAGGAGTTTCTGACTTTTGTCGTAGAGGCCATGGAAGAGGATAATCACTCTATCGGAGCGATGGCGATGTCCTATGAAAATGCCATCGATGATCTTGAAAAAACGTTGCGCAATAATCATGTCGCCCGTTTAAATACAGGGGAATGTGCCGTACAGCCTGGAATGATATTTCTTGATATGCTGCACAATTATGAAAAAATTGGTGATCATACCTACAATGTAGCCGAAGCTATTATCGGGAGTATTGATTGATCTGCGCTGCAATTGATGTTGGTAGTAATACAATCCGTATGCTGCTGGCAGAAAAAAAACATCAACAATTGATTCATCCACGCTATTTTCGTCAGGTTACACGACTGGCGCAAAATCATTCTGCACAACATTATTTGTCAGCTGACAGCATTGAGCGAAGTCTGCATACTCTTGAATCTTATGCCCGGCATCTGGACGATCTTCAGGTGACCGATGTCAGAGCGGTTGGTACTGCTGCTTTGCGTCATGCCCGTAATGCGACTGAGTTTCTACGCCAGGTTAAACTGAAAACCGGACTGGATATAGAAATCATTGATGGCGAGACAGAAGCTGAACTCAGCAGCAGTGGTATTTTGTCAGTGATCGACCCGCCTCCGACAAGAGCTTTAATGTTTGATATTGGTGGAGGCAGTACCGAGTTTATTCTGTTTGAATCCGGACGTATCTGTCATCAGACGAGCCTTCCTCTGGGAGTTGTCCGACTCTTTGAGCAATTCGACAACCCTGAAGATTGCCGAAACACCATCATTCAGTCATTAGCCCCATTTCTGGCAGATCCAAGGCTAAGGAAGTGGCAACAGGATTCGCAACCTGTGGATCTGATCGGGACTGCTGGAACCGTTACGACACTTGCGGCAATGAAGCTCAAAATGACTGAGTATGATAGCACAAGGGTTAATAATCAGCTGTTATCAAAAAACTGGCTTCAGCAGACCGCCCGAATGCTGGAACGATCAAGCCTTGAGCAACGACAACAACTTGCAGGGCTAGAGCAGGGCAGGGATGACATTATTTACCCTGGAATTCAGCTGGTGATTCTTCTGCTTGAGTTGCTCAGCTGTGATTCTGTCCGCGTATCTGATGCAGGACTTCTGGAGGGACTTCTTCTTAGTTAGCAAAGAGATAAAGACTATATAATTCAACTCTTTACTTATTGTTTACTAAACCGATTAATAAACTTTTGTCAGGTTCAATTTACAACCGAATTCTTTTACCCGAACAGGCATTTACGCGCACCATGATTTCTGCTTGACAGTCTTTATTAAATCCTAGATAATCCGCGAGCGTTGGTTGACGGGGCGTAGCGCAGCCTGGTAGCGCACGTGCATGGGGTGCACGGGGTCGGAGGTTCGAATCCTCTCGCCCCGACCATACAACGCAAAAGGTCGATTCCTTACTTGAGGAATCGACCTTTTTGTTTTTTTGCAATAAAAAGTGGCATATCCGTCATTGGAAATCATAACTTCCTCCGAGGGCGACCGATCCGACCGGGGCGGCCAGCCTTGATGAGAGCCGGTCTGACCAGGTCAATAGAGGACCAGGGGTCTTTCTCTTGCCGAAGGGTTGCAGAAACCTGCTTGATGGCTGCATTACGATCCAGTCCATCAGTGATGAACTGGTCATAAAGCTCAACGATCCGCACATGATAGTTGGCAATGTTCTGCTTACATTCTTCCTGATACTTGCGTAACTGGGCGGATGATTGCGCTTTAGCAATACGGGCCCGGGTGTTGGTGTACTTGAGGAATCCGGTCAGAGAGTCGAGCAGCCGAACATAATGAAGTAGGGAATCAGCAGGAAGGGTGACTGTAACCTCAATCTGATCATCATCGAGGTAATTAACTTTAAGTTTGTCCTGGAGAAATAATAAAGGCGAGGTCATAGAGAGACCTCACCAGCATGAATAAACTCAACGTCGCATAATGTATATTATGTAAACTCGCAGCGGTCAGAAAAGACCCCGATCAAGGGGCTATGTGTCTTGCAGATTGACCAGACCCTAGCAAAACACATTAGCCGCTGTCAAATAAAAAAAAGCCGCCCGCAAGGACAGCCCGAATCACCTAAAACCGGTTATCACGTTTGAACATGGTTATCATCCGCGCAAAATATAACGCATCCGACCATCTATAACCCCAAAACCAATATTTAACAGCCAGCAAATAACAGCGAATCATTTTAGCCGACTCCCAAACCATGCAGCATTGTTAACGATAATCGCGCCCCGGCTCGCCGGATCGAGTGCCAGCCCCGACCACATATCAGCCGCCAACAATCCAAAACCGATCACAACAGCCAGCGGCCTGATACAGGCCCGCAAATCAACAACCCACTGTGACGGAGTACCGATAACGTCACGGTTAAACAGATCAACCCGCGCCGCAATCAACTTTGCCATGCCGTCAATATACCCCGGCAAAACCTCCGGGCTGGTTGTTGCCAGCGTTCCGGCTGTTTGTTCGGCAGTGTCATTTTCAGGCTTGATAAATTTCTTTTTGACGAAATCGAAAGCAGGTGGAACAATCAGCCCCGCTAATGCTAAAACCGCCTCAATCATGACGAGCCACCCGGTTTAAAATGATGCGGGCACAAATCAAGCTCTGTTCGTATTCCGACCTGGCCCCGCTCTTGCGCCCAAACCTTACGAGCGTACCAGACCTGAACAGCAAGCTGGCTACTGACCCCAACGGCAATTATTGACAAAAGCAAGCTATCCATCAATGTGACCAATCGTAAATTTTAGAGCCGAGGGTATCCGCCTCCGACCACCCGAACAACGCCCGGTTTACCGCATTAAATCCACGGGCAAAAATATTATCATTGTTGACAGGGTTAACCGCCTCGACTGCATCGCTTGCCCCCTGCGCTATCTCATCGCGCCAGAGCCACCCAGCGACAACCACACCGGCGGCAACCCCGGCACCTATAGCAAAAGCATTCTTCATGCAACTGCCCTTTCTACTGCACCCAAAATCAGTTCTGGCGGATATGGATTCTGCCCATTCTCGTATTGGACAATTGCCGCACAGAGCGC